>NZ_FYBH01000306.1 GCF_900185595.1 Calothrix rhizosoleniae SC01 | reverse complement strand
GAAATTAATGACTTTTACTCAGCTTTCTGAGCTACAATAAAAACCGCTTTGTCTTTGCTCGGTTGCCATTGATAGTCAATGGTAAAACCAGCATTGATTAAACTGTTCTCCAATTCTTTGACAGTAAAAATCTTCACCAACGGTATCAAACCAAAGAAGTTTCCAATTGGCGCGATAATCTTGAACCACTTCATGGTATCTCCAAGACATGCTGTACTAGTGACGAAAAGTCCCCCCGGTTTGAGTATCTTATGAACCTTGGTGATTACCTCCTCCTTGTTTGACAGTAAATGCAAAATACTCAGCCCTAACACCATATCAAAGGTGCAGTCAGACACAGTTAATTCGTCAATAGTTAATTGTTCAAATGTGATATTTTTAATATTTTCTGTATCAGCTTTACCTTGGGCAATTTCAATCATTTTCGATGAAATATCTATGGCGTGAATATATTTCACATAGGGTGCGTGAATAATAGCAGTTGATCCTGTACCACAACCAAACTCTAATACCTCCATCTCTGGATGAAAGTATTGCTGCGTGACTTGCAGTTTTTTTCTCATAAGCAGCCTGATCAGCAATAGGTTGTTTTGAATAGCGCTCTGCAATTTTGTCCCAGAATTTAGTTGGTTGGTTCATCATAATCCCCTTTTATTTTTTCTTCTCTAGTTTTTTGTTAAAAATTGACTTAGGGGGTAGTAATTCTAAATTCTTCATTCTAAAAATTTTATCAAGATTGTTTGAAGATTATTTTGGTTAAGACAAGTTATTCTTAAGCTTCAAGAACTGCGTTACCTAATCTTTTCAGAATTTTGAGGATAACATCCAGTTCATGATTAGTTGGAAGCAGGGAATAAGCCCTCGAAAAATCATATAAAGTCTGTTCACCGCTAAAATCTAGCTTTAAAAACACAAACTCATCACCGTTGGTTGCTAGTCCAAAAGCCAGGTTGTCTTGTTTCGGTTGAGCCATCATATAGGAAAATAACTGAGGAAGAGCTACACCCACAGGAATTGCACTTCTTTTGGATTCTAAGGATAAAACCCACAAATTATTATTAACTACCAAAGTATCAATAAAACCTCTAAGTGTTTCAATTGTGTCGTTTATGACTACTTCTACACCAAAAGGGGAGCGAATTTGGTATGGCTCATCAAGAAATCCAGCTAGTTCCAGTAGAGGTGAGGTAACGAGCAGATTAACTGTTCCTTCTAGCAGAAAACCATCTTCGCGATGGTAATCAAACCGTTTTTTGATCTTACCAATTCCGGCTTTCTCTTCCGGGCTTAGTTCTTCCAAGCTCTCACTTAACTCATTAAAAAACCTTGGGTTTCTAGTTTTTTTCAGATTAAAGCTTCTGTGTAAATCCTTGAAAGTTTTGATTCTATCTGTGACAGCTAAAGTCATATATAACCTGAGTTCGGGATCAGAAAATCTGGTAGAAGATCGGGAACAGGGAACAGGAAAGAGTAAATAATTACATAATAATTATCGTCAACTTTTTGACCGAGAAAGAAAAGGATGCAAGCCCCCAAATTCATTTGTGGAAGCTCTCCTGCATCTTCCTGACGTGTTTCTTCTATCCAGGTTGATAGCCTTTGTCCCACTCTAATAATAGCTTCAATACTTTACTAATCAATTATCATGGGACAGATGGAATCTTAATTCTTTTTCACAAAGCAGCGATCGCACAACTATTTTACAAAACTTAAAAAAGGCAAATTTTGCAGCTAGTGAAACCTCCGGTTACTCACTCCAATTTAATCAAGGGGAACGCCAAAGCGAACCTGTCTTGGTGAAAGTCAAAGGAGGTAAATTTGTTGTATTACCAGAGAAATAAGCTACAAGTACTTCCGAGTTTTTCTAACTTTCAAATTGCTTAACAGCATCTAATAAATACTCCATGTATGTACTAGCGACTATAGACAATTGTTTCCCAGATGGATAAACAAAATACCAATTCCGACGAATCGGAAAATGCTCCACATCTAAAATCGTAATTTCATTTCTCTCTGCTGATGAGATTAAGGTATGGCGAGATAAAACAGAAATACCTAATCCACCAATAATGGCTTGCTTAATAGCTTCATTGCTACCCAACTCCAGTTTTACCTCTACTTCTACATCATTGTCATCAAACAATTTTTGTACTGATCGACGAGTTCCCGAACCTGGCTCCCGCATAATAAATGTTTCACCATGTAGAGCTTGAATGGGTATATTTTTCTGTTGAGCTAAAGGATGATTTACAGGTGCTAAAACCACCAAGGGATTTTCTAAAAATTGCCGGTGGGTGACATCCATATTTTCTGGCACTTGAGTCATAATATATAAATCATCAAGATTGCTAGTCATGCGCTCTAGCATTCCTTCATGATTTGTCACCTGTAAGGAGATATCAATACCAGGATAAAGTTGACAAAAAGGACCCAATAACCGAGGAATAAAAAACTTTGCCGTTGTAATTACTGCTAAACGTAATTGTCCCTGTTTTAGCCCTTTTAAATCGGCTACTTTCATTTCAAATTGAGCCATCGTATCAAAAATTTGCCGACAGGTAGCAAATAATTCCCTTCCAGCCTCCGTTAAATAAAGGCGCTTCCCTACCTGCTCAAATAATGGTAATCCCACCGACTTCTTCAGTTGCTTAATCTGCATGGAAATCGTCGGTTGAGTCAGAAATAGCTCCTCGGCTGCACGGGTAAAGCTACCGTGTCGCGCCGCAGCTTCAAATACTTTTAACTGATGTAGCGTTGCTTGATTCAAAAGATGTTCTCCGAGTGAGCGCAGTTCAAAGTTGTGATTAAAAACACAAGGTGCAACTTTATCTTCAGTCCCTTACTTAGTACAGAAAGTGATACCCATTTGAAAAATGATTGGGACAGATGGAAAGGAAGAAAAGCTTATGTAGTTACTTGGCTTCAGTCCACTTTTATACATGTCATTCCAAGTTGCTAAACCCCAGTTATAAGTAAACCTGGCAATTCCGGCGTGATTACTCATAATTATTTTTTGCTTGTGAGTTAGATTTAACTTGGTTTTGATAGATAAAAGCATGAATTAAAATCAATTATCCAACAATGGGCGGCTCTTCCATGATTATATAGCTATTGACAACCCAGATATAAAAAAAGCGATAGAGGAGTTGATAGATTGTTTAGGAGAGAAATAGTCGGAAATTACCAGTTATTCACACTCTTCATTCACTAACTCTTAAGCCTAGACTGAACAGTGCTGCACCTCTATCTATAGACTCAACGTGTAGTAAGTTGGGAATCATTAGACAAAATGTCTATCAATAGGTATATAAAAAAAGTTGCACAGGGCATTAAAACATAGGAAAGTCCCAATTTTTAAAAATATACTTATCATTTTGAGCATAATTAAACGGAGAAAAGAATATAAAGCCATTAAATTAACTCCAAATGCTTCATTCACCACGACAGTGGATTTAAACATTTGGCATATTCCCTAATAAATAATTTAATACTTTTCGTGGGTATCAGGCGACGCAAATGCCATTGTAATATACAACCCATGATTATAGACTATAATCTATCCCATTTATTTAAATAACGGTATTTTACTTATGGGACTGAAGAGTTAATATTGAAATGACAAGCCAAGCAAATCACAAAATTATCCTTACAGTCCCAACGCTCTTGATTCTAATCGGTGCATATTAATGTTTGATTTTATTCCAAAGTTTCGTATGTTTCTTCTGTCACTTTGACAGGAAGTGTTGTTAAATCTGGCAACTTCAAAACCTCTCTTTCGGCAACTTGCTCTTTAATATTCACTGGTAAATTGACTGGTTGGAGTTGCTCTACCCAACAACTTGCGACTGGCAAAGTCTGCTCTAATTCGTCTAGTGGTCGAGGAATAACCATGACAGCATTTAACTCCCCAATGCTTTCTGCTTCGTACATTCCAGCTTCCACGGCTACAGCAACATTTGCCACAGAACCACGAATAATTGCCGTACACAAGCCAGCACCAATTTTTTCATATGCTGCTAAATTGACATCCGCCGACTTTAACATCGCATCTGCGGCTCCCACCATTGCTGGAAATCCTCTAGTTTCCACTAAGCCTATGGCTTGGTTACTCAGACGACTATAATTACCACCTTCTGCAATTTCATGTAGACGGCTAGTAATTGGTAATACCACACTTAAATTAGGGTTTGGCCGGGGAATTACCAAGCTAGACACAAATTGGTCGAACTGTTTGGCGGTTTGTTCTCCAGATTCCACTGCTAGACGGACATTGGCAATCCCACCCCGAACAATAGCAGTGCAGTGACCATTACCAATTTTTTCATATCCAATTAAATGAACCTCAGCAGATTTAAGCATCATATCCGCCGTACCCACAATTGCTGGAAAACTCAGGGTAGATACCAATCCTAAGGAACTGTCTAGGGAATAATCTCGACGACGGGATCTTTGGTATGCCTCCATGTAAAATCTCCAGGGTACTCAAGCTGATAATTATATAATTAACACTTAATCAGACTGATTGTCAGAGAGTGGTTTATTTCGGGATTGGCGATGGGGAAATAAAGTAATCAATAACTGTTGTACACTTCCTTGCCCATAAATATGAGCGCCAAAACTTCCCGGAGGTGCGATCGCAGGTTGAGAATCTTCTGCTGTTTCGGTCGAGGTATCTATCTCTTCAGGGGATGTATCCGATTTTTCGGTGTCAGTAGCTTGGATTTGAGTTTGCCCAACTGGTTCGGAAACATCTTTTGTTTCTAATTTAGCTTGCTCAACTGGTTCTGGCTGGGAAACATTTGTTGTTTCCAATTGAGCTGGCAATACTGATTTGTCAACAGTTTTTGTTTCTATTTTGACCTCTATCTCTACTTGTTCTTCTCCTGTTGTTTCTAAACTTAATTCAGGGGAAACAGTTGTAGATGATTGTGATGGCAAATTTGCTCCCATCTCGCCGACAGGTTTTGCAATTGCTCGACTACTATCTCCTAGAATTGAACCAGGTGCAATTATTTGTCCCCGTTCAACAGAACAGTGGAACACTGTTGTTGCTGAACCAATACAAGCATTTTCACCAATTTTACCTTCACCCACCATCAGAAATCCAGCCCCCAAGTTAGCCCCTGTGCCGATTTCTAAGGTTCCTTGTTCGGCTTGGAGAATAGATCCCATGCCAATACATACTCCCGCACCAATAATAATTTTACCATTGGGAGTTGCTTGGAGAATTACCCCTGGTGCGATCGCTGCACTGGGATGAATAATCACCTCGCCACTGATATAAGAATCAAAGTTATTGCCTAGGCGCAGTGGCGGCACAGACATGGAATTTGTAACCTCAGTGATTAGTAATTGGTAATTAGTAATTAATTACTAGTCACTAGTAAGCAATTTACTAGCAACTAGTAACTTAACTTACCCATTTATGGACGTTGAATAATATTTTCCAATACTCGACGTTTCGCTTTGGGGTCAATCCCGATTAAGCGCACATATTCTCCTTGATACTGAGCCAGATAAGATTCTAAGGCAGCAGCTATATCTCTCTCATTTCTAGCTTCAATTTGCCCGCAGCTTGACCAAGAGCCAGTGCGGAAGCGTCTTTTATCTACATGTTCGGCGCTAATTTTGAACCCACCGGCCAATAATTGGCGAATTTGATCCATGACTTCACCACTCAAGCTGCCACTGGCAACTGAAGTAGTACTGCTACTGCCAGCATAACTACTGCTAGCAACTGTCTTAGAACCGCTAGATGCAACTACTGGACCATTGGGACGTTGAATAATAGTTTCCATGACGCGACGCCTGGCTTTAGCATCAATCCCAATCAATCGCACATATTCCCCTTGATGGTTAATCATGCATTCTTCCAAAGCAGCAATTACTTCATTGGCAGAATTGCTATTTATGGGTTGACAACTTTGCCAAGAGCCTGTACGGAATCTCCGCTCATCTACGTGTTCCGTGCCGATTTTAAAACCACCAGCTAATAACTGGCGCACTTGGTCAAGGGTTTCTGCACCTAGGGAACCAGAACCATTACCGTTGCCGTTACTACTGCTGTAGCTAGTAGATTGTCGGGAGGGGGCTTTAAAGGTACTTGCTCCCTGTACTACTCCGCTAGGACGCTGAATAATGGTTTCTAGTACCCGTCGCCTGTCTTTGGTATCAATGCCAAATAAACGAACGTATTCCCCACTATGGTCTGTCAGACAAGTTTCCAAAGCTGCGATCGCTTGATCCACAGATCTAGCTTCAATGGGTGAACAGCTAGACCATGAACCAGAACGGAATCGCCTCTCATCTACATGTTCTGTACCAATTTTGTATCCTTGTTGCAACAGATAGCGAACCTGATCTACTGTTGCTTCACCCAACCGATTGCTAGACACTTGATTACTCCTTTCAAACCCATTCAAACTTGTACTTTTTGTACTGATGTAAGAACCATCCATTTCATCCCGAATGGGTGCAATGCATTTATTATCCTCAGCACAAATATAACCAGCCCGTAGTGCCTGATTAATTCCCACTACATGGTGTGCAAACTGTTTATCATCAGCTTGCACATCTGGTAATCGGTCAGCCTGCTGCTGAGTCGTAATTACAGCTCCAGAAGGGATATACTTACCTGGAGGAATTTCCACATTCTCAATCAGGGCGTGCATCATGACGATGCAACCAGCACCCACTCTGGCATTAAATACCGTAGAACGAAAACCAATAAAGCATTCATCCCCGATATAAGCTGGTCCATGAATTAAAGCCATATGGGTAATACAAGCATTATCGCCCACCCATACCGAGTATTCCTGTTGATCGTCACCAACAACTCGACCTTGCTCCAAACCGTGAATGACTACACCATCTTGAATATTAGTATTTTCACCAATAAAAAAAGGCGTACCTTCATCGGCTCTAATTGAAGTCCCTGGGGCAATAATGACATTCGGACTGATGGTTACATCACCAATAATATTGGAAAAAGAATGTATATAAGCTGTTTCATCAATTTTTGGTTCAGCTAAATTCCTTGACCATGGTGTTGGGGGAGCCGCCGTACTGCGGACTACCATTTTGGGATCCCTCCTCTCTTCTGCTACTGGCTACTAGCTATCAGTTATCAGCTTATCTGTAACAATAAATAAAAATCAGATTTATTATTATGAACTAAAGAGCCGATTGCTAATGGCTAAGAAATCCATCGCTATCTAGCGATATTGTTCTTTTTTGTTGTAAATTTGGCGATTTTCGACATAAATTGTATCGATAATCGCCACTACTACTGCATCCACAGGGCGTTTCTCATTACCTTCAACTTGGCGTGCTGCATTGCCACCACGACTGATGAGTACCCACTCATCCATTCCCGCACCAACACTGTCAGCAGCTACCTCATACTCTGGTAAAGCTTGCCCTTCTTCATCAATAAGCTGCAACAAAAGTAGTTTCACACCTCGAAGATTAGGATCTTTTTGGGTACTAACTACCGTGCCACGAACCTTGGCAATTTGCATTTAAGGATTACTATCTAGGACCACCAGGGCGAATGGGGTTGACACTTTCGCGGAACTGTTCTACATCTTCCGTATAATTAATCGGCAATACATATTCCAAGTTCTCATGGGGACGAGCAATAATGTGGGTGGATAGTACTTGCCCAAAACCTGCTTTTCCTTGTCCATCAGTTACTCGCTTCACATTTTCTACCCCAGCAGCTACTGAAGCTTGAACTTCCGAAACATCCCCTCGGACAATTACGGTTACACGACCACTACCGATTTTTTCATAACCAACCAAGGTTACACGGGCAGCCTTGACCATAGCATCTGCTGCTTCTACTACTGCTGGAAACCCTAAGGTTTCTACCATTCCCACTGCAATTGACATTTTTTTAATCCTTAACCAAACAATTTAAACGAACACCCAACTAAAGCCACAAGAAAGACAAACCGACAAAATTTGGAGATTCTAGTTTGAGATTGCATATCCCTTGCAAATCTGCAACTATATTTTTTTACTGAATACAACCCATCACGCATTCGCTCTTTGGGCTGAATCCAAAAATTTTCACCCCTTGCCAAGCCCTAAGTCCGGAACTGCTCCACAGCCTCTGTATACTGAATCGGCAACACATATTCCAAATTCTCATGGGGACGAGCAATGATGTGTGTTGACAAAACTTCACCACCATCTACTCTTTTGACACCACTAATTCCAGCAGCCACTGAAGCTTGAACTTCCGAAACATCTCCCCGGACAATTACGGTCACGCGGCCACTACCAATTTTTTCATAACCAACCAAGGTCACACGAGCTGCTTTCACCATCGAGTCAGCAGCTTCTACAACCGCCGGAAAGCCTTTAGTTTCAATCATCCCAACCGCAATTGACATCGCAGAACTCCCACTAAAATTAATTCGCTTCGTACATTTAAGTTAATTTTTTGACAGGAATACCCATCTTGTGGCGATTAAGTATTCATATAATCAAGCATAGAAAAGCTTTGCCCCCCTGGCAATATAAATTACCATAATACTTTGTAATAAAAAAGTTTAAAAAAGTTAATCGCCCAGGAGTTGTTGCTTACCTGAGCTGTAAAGATACATTGTTTTGATAACTGATGCTTCTGCTTTATAATTTATTTATTAGTTATTAGGCAGACATTTGTTATACAACCTAATTTTATTTGTGGGACATATCAGTCATTGATTTGATGGTACACAGTGATTTTTATCACATCCATCAAAAAAAGCATTTACCAATGTTATTGATCATACTGGCACTCTCCATAAATAAATGTCCATTTTTTGAGCATAATTAATAAAAACAAGGAAGTATTAATATTCATACAGCAGGGAAAAACTCCATTTAGATATGGATTTAGTCAGCATATTTATTGAGAATAAGAAATATATGAAAAAGCAACAAATACTTTTATATATTGGTTTGTATGAATTGATATAAATATTTTCAGGCTAAATAATTTCGGGAAACATACATGAATCAATTGCTATTTTCAACAAGTTGGTGTGTACCCCTTTATGGACTAATGGGTGCTATTCTCAGCTTGCCCTGGTCAATGGGAATAGTGCGTCGCACAGGCCCTAGACCAGCAGTTTATCTGAATTTATTGGCAACTTTATTCGCTTTCTTTCATAGTATATTTCTTCTGCAAAATATCTGGGATAAAGAAGCAGAAAATATTTCATTTATGTGGTTTCAAGGTGCTGATTTTCACCTGTCTCTTGATTGGGAAATCTCTGGAATCAGTATTGGTGCAGTTGTTTTAATTACTGGATTAAGTTTACTAGCACAGACTTATGCCCTGGGCTACATGGAAAAGGATTGGGCTATAGCTCGTTTCTTTGCCTTAATGGGATTTTTTGAAGCAGCATTAAGTGCTTTAGCAATTAGTGATTCTTTGTTCGTTGTCTATGCTGTACTGGAAATTCTGACTCTGTCCACTTATTTGTTAGTCGGATTTTGGTATGCCCAGCCCTTAGTAGTGACGGCGGCGAGAGATGCCTTTTTTACTAAACGGGTGGGGGATTTATTGTTATTAATGGGGGTCGTAACCCTTTCTACCTTCGCAGGGAGTTTAAATTTTTCTGATTTATATGAATGGGCACAAACAGCACAACTAAGCCCCTTGACCTGGAATTTGTTGGGTTTAGCATTGATTGCCGGTCCCTTGGGGAAATGCGCCCAATTTCCTCTACATTTGTGGCTGGATGAAGCTATGGAAGGACCAAACCCAGCTTCAGTCATGCGAAACTCTATGGTAGTGGCTGGTGGTGCTTATGTTTTATATAAACTGCAACCAATTTTAGCCTTTTCACCCTTGGCTTTGGACACCTTGGTAATTGTGGGTGTATTAACTGCTGTGGGCGCAACTTTGGTATCTATTGCCCAAATAGATATTAAACGAGCATTATCTCACTCCACCAGTGCTTATATGGGTTTGGTGTTTTTATCAGTGGGTTTGGAACAAGGTGGAGTCGCACTCATGTTACTGTTTGCCCATGCCATCGCCAAAGCCCTATTATTTATGAGTTCTGGGGCTGTAATTATGACCACCAGTACCCAAGATTTGACGGAAATGGGGGGCTTATGGTCACGGATGCCAGCCACAACCACAGCTTATGTGGTAGGAGCTGCTGGCATGGTTACTTTTCTACCCCTAGGTAGTTTTTGGGCAATGCTTTCTTGGGCAGAAGGTTTGTGGCTAATTAGCCCTTGGGTACTGTGGGTATTAGTTTTGGTGAATGGATTTACAGCATTAAATTTAACTAGGGTATTTCGCTTGATATTTTGGGGAGAACCACAACCGAAAACCCGCCGTGCACCAGAAGTTCCCTGGCCACTTGCCGTACCGATGGTGTCTTTATCCATAGTCACCCTGTTAGTACCATTAATGTTACAGCAGTGGTATTTGCTACCTGGTTGGGACAGTATTAATTGGTATGTCCTTTCATTATTAGTACTTTCCAGCGTGTTGGGTGTAGTTATTGGTTGTACTATTTACCTGCACAAAGCCTGGTCACAGTCAAGAATTAAAGCCTGGAGATTTGTGCAAAACTTATTGGGTTATGACTTTTATATCGATCGCATTTATAAACTAACAGTGGTAAGTGCGGTAGCCTTATTATCGAAATTTTCCGCATGGTGCGATCGCTATGTAGTTGATGGTTTGGTAAATTTGGTCGGATTTGCAGCTATTTTTAGCGGACAAAGTTTGAAGTATAGCATTTCAGGTCAATCCCAAGGTTATTTATTCACCATCCTCATGGGTATCAGTCTCCTTGGCTTGTTTATCATCTGGTCTTTAGGTTTGTTAGATAACTTAACCTTGCTCAAAACATTGTTTTGATTAACTTTGCCTGTTATTTTTTATCTAGTTTATTATGCTCAGTGCTTTAATTCTGCTGCCACTATTAGGGGCAATTATAATTGGTTTTTTTCCAATTGGGATAACGCCAAAGGTCAGTCGTAATTTAGCTTTGATTGTGACTATCCTGGCTTTTTGCTGGACAATTGTCTTAGCCATTCAGTTTCAGCCAACGGATTTCAGTCAACAGTTTACCGCATCCTTTCCTTGGATAGATGCTTTAGGTTTAAGCTATCAGGTTGGTATGGATGGTTTATCCTTGCCATTGTTACTTTTAAATGGATTGCTAACTGGTATTGCGATTTATAGCACCAACCCAGACATCCAACGTCCAAAATTGTATTATTCCTTGCTATTGTTGCTCAGTGCAGCAGTCATGGGCGCGTTCTTAGCACAGGACTTACTATTATTTTTCATATTCTATGAGCTAGAGTTAATTCCTCTGTATTTATTAATTGCGATTTGGGGTGGGGAAAAACGGGGTTATGCTGCGACAAAATTCTTGATTTATACTGCTTTGTCTGGGATTCTAGTCTTAGCTAGTTTTCTGGGTGTGGTTTGGTTAAGCGGTTCTACCAGCTTTGCCTTAGCAGGCTTAAATACCAGTGCCTTACCCATGACAACTCAAATTATTCTCCTAGCAGGGATTGTCATTGGTTTTGGAATTAAAATTCCTTTGGTTCCATTCCATACATGGTTGCCAGATGCCCACGTAGAAGCCTCTACACCTATTTCAGTCTTGTTGGCAGGGGTACTGTTAAAACTGGGCACCTATGGTTTACTCAGATTTGGCATGAACCTATTACCTGGAGCTTGGAGTTATATATCTCCCTGGTTAGCAACTTGGGCAGTAGTAAGTGTGCTGTATGGCGCATCCTGTGCGATTTCCCAAAAAGACATGAAAAAAATGGTGGCATATAGTTCTGTGGGACACATGGGTTATATTCTCCTAGCCGCCGCCGCCGCTACCCCCTTAAGTATTTTGGGTACAGTTATGCAGATGGTTAGCCATGGCTTAATTTCCCCATTACTATTTTTACTAGTGGGCGTGGTATATAAAAAAGCAGGTAGTCGTAACTTAGACGTAATTCGGGGGTTGCTGAATCCAGAAAGAGGTTTACCCTTAATTGGTAGCCTGATGGTGTTGGGAGTCATGGCAAGTGCTGGCATACCTGGTATGGTGGGATTTATTTCTGAATTTATTGTCTTCCGTGCCAGCTTTGAAGTATATCCGGTACAAACCCTCCTCTGTATGGTGGGTACGGGCTTGACTGCGGTTTATTTCTTAATTTTGACCAATCGTGCCTTTTTTGGTCGTTTATCTGACCAAGTTATGAATTTACCACGGGTGTATTTGAGTGATCGCATCCCTGCAATTATTTTAGCTACCTTGATTATTATTTTTGGTATCCAACCATCTTGGTTAGCACGGTGGACGGAATCAACCACAACCATGATGGTAAATAATCAAAACTCCTTGGCTAGCGTTGTCTTAGAAAAGTATCATTCTCCAACTAATCAATAACTGATAATTATTTTTATTGAAGTGAAGGAAAATAAATCAGGCGAATCATAAGGGCACGGCATCGCTCAATCTTTGAATATATAAAAGTATCTTACTGCTACCGTGCCCCTATCCATCTGTCGGATTCTTTTTTCAAAATGGTATAATTATCACTCCCTGCTCCTTTATTTGTATTTTTGGAAAAATAGCAATGGTCACTACTACTAAGCAGGCAAATGAGCACCCTTTGAATGAATTTATTGAACGCCTCAAAACAGGAAGAGGATTACTAGTTGATACTCCCCAAAATGTCTTGGAAGTAGTAGGAATCCTCAAAAGTTATGGCGTGGTTTTGGATGCTTATTCCAATAATTTAATTTATATCGCCGAAAATCAATTTCTAGTATTCTTTCCCTTTTTTAAATATTTTAATGGTGAAATTAATTTTGCCAAATTAATACGTCATTGGTGGCATGATCGGATTAATTTTGAGTATGCAGAATATTGTATGAAAGCCATGCTATGGCACGGCGGCGGTGGTTTAGATGCATATTTAGATTCAGAAGATTTTCGACTGAATGCCAAAGCAGTAATTCAAGCCAAATTCAAAAATAATCCCTTAATTCTAGGTATCAATCAATTATTTCCAGACTTTTTAATTGAGCAGTTACGGGTTTCTTCTTATTACAGTGGATTAGGTCAATTCTGGCGAGTAATGGCTGATATTTTTCTCAGTTTGTCAGACTTATATGACCAAGGAAAAATTAAATCTATACCTGAAGTTATAGAACATATAAAAGCAGGTTTGGTGGCAGATGCAGGCAGACCAATTGTTTACACTGTCAAAATCCGCGAACAAGTTTATGATATTCTGCCTGCCAAAGTAGGTTTAACATTTTTACCAGATACAGCCATACCCTATGTAGAAGCAATTTTCTTTAGAGGAACTCCCTTCCCTGGAACTGTTTCCTACAATGCTCAAGCTTATCAAATTCCTCCCGATCAGGGTAAATTTCAGTACGGTGCATTGTATGCTGATCCTTTACCTATTGGTGGCTCAGGTATTCCTCCCACCTTGCTAATGCAGGATATGCGCCACTACATACCAGATTACTTACATGCAGTTTATCGCCGCACTCGTCGGGGAGAAGATGATTTACTGGTGCAAATTTGCGCCACATTTCAGAAATCCATGTTTTGTGTCACCAGTGCAGCGATTATTGGGTTAATGCCTTATGCTGGGGATACTCAAGACCCATCAGAGCAAGAGGCGAATCAAGTATATCTAGAAAAATGGTTGAATCGCCTTCAGACTTCCCGTTTGCTAGATGTGAATAAGTAGGGGAGTCATTTCAGTTATCAGTTATCAGTTACCCCATCGATAAATCGAGGGGCTTGAAATAGCTATGCAGCGCGGTATTGGGGAGCCAGCGTTGTAGACGGGTTTCCCGTCGCAGACGACTGGCGTTGGTTTACCCCATGAGCGACTGCATCAAGAAAGGAATAATTGTAAAAGAGTGCTGACGCATCGCGGCACAATTATTTCTAATTTTTCCACGGATAAATCCAGGGGCTTGTATCCTGTTTATTTTTCGGTCAAAAATATACTTATTTTTACATCATTACTATGCAAAGACATTTCCCTCTCCTTAATAAGGCTACGGTGTACACAGAAGTCTTCAAATCCCACCTGTAAGCGGCTTTTGAACTCAGACGAAAATCGCTCGCAATGACGATTTAACGAGGTTTTAACCCCCGAAACCTATGCGGAGCCCACTTGTGTGTACACGTGAGCCTTAATAAGGAGAGGGATGTCCGATAGGACAGGGTGAGGTTTTATATTTATATTTAACTGGTGTTACTTACTTTCCATCTTCATAAATTCAGGCTAACTTGGGATAACAAAGCTGCAAAATCCAGGAATTATGCAAGTTTGCCAAAATCCCAATTGTTCCAACCCTTTCAACCCTGATGGCAACAAATTTTGTATCAGTTGTGGTTGTGGGGATTTCTCTACCCTATTACGAAACCGCTTTCGAGTACAGAAAGTCATAGGTGAAGGTGGTTTTGGTAGAACCTATTTGGCTGAAGATACAGATAGGCTAGATGCAGCTTGTGTAATTAAACAATTTCTTCCCCAATTCCAAGGAACAGCAGCACTGAATAAAGGTAAGGAACTATTTAAGCAAGAAGCAAAGAGTTTATTTGCACTAGGAGAAAATCA
The DNA here is from genome assembly GCF_900185595.1 of Calothrix rhizosoleniae SC01. Lineage (GTDB taxonomy): Bacteria > Cyanobacteriota > Cyanobacteriia > Cyanobacteriales > Nostocaceae > Calothrix_A > Calothrix_A rhizosoleniae. The sequence continues at coordinate 11,565 of NZ_FYBH01000306.1, read as the reverse complement.
TACCCAAATACCTAGGCTCCTGGCTTACTTTGAGCAAGGTTCGGGGATGTATTTGGTACAGGAATTTATTGAAGGGGAAAATTTACTCGCTGAATTGAAGCAGCAAACCTTTGATGAACCGAGGATTCGTCAATTGCTGGATGATTTATTGCCAGTTTTACAATTCGTTCACGAAAATAATGTAATTCACCGGGATATTAAGCCAGAAAATATCATCCGTCGTAGGGATGGAAAACTGGTATTAATTGACTTTGGTGGAGCCAAACAAGTAACTCAAACCAGTTTAGCTAGACAAGGAACAGGGATTCATACTATTGGTTATGCACCCACTGAACAAATGCAAGGGTACGCTTCCCCTGCTAGTGATTTATATGCCTTGGGTGCAACTTGTGCCAGATTAATCACTAAATGTATACCTCTACAAGATGCCCAAGGAATAATTCATGACAAATTGGGGAGAGTGCTGGATAAGTTGCTGAAACATTTTGCTAGGGAAAGATATCAATCAGCAGCAGAAGTGATTAATGACTTGCACTCTCCTGTATTTTCTCCACCAGCAACTATTATTGCTCCTCCTCAACCAGTACAAGCGAATCAATTAAGTGTAAATGTTTCTACTCCACAGCAACCTGTAGGTAATCCTTCTCAAAAATCAACCCCACCCCAAAAGAAACCTGGTTTACCCCTCAAAACTTTTTCCTTTGAGACTGTTACTGTGAATGCACAGGGAAATATTGTTAATCGTCGCAACCTGGAAGCAAAATACTTTGTAGAAGATTTGGGGAATAGTGTCACCTTAGAGATGGTGGAGATACCAGGGGGGACTTTTATGATGGGTTCACCAGAAGGAGAAGAAGGGCGATATGACAGTGAAAGTCCTCAGCATCAAGTTACCGTTCCTTCCTTTTATATGGGTAAATATGTAGTTACTCAAGCCCAGTATGAAGCAATCATGGGTAAAAATCCTTCCCGCTTCAAAGGTAAAAAGCGGCCTGTAGAAAGGGTATCTTGGAACGATGCGGTAACATTTTGTCAGCGTCTCAGCCATAAGACAAGGCGTACCTATCGTTTACCCAGTGAAGCCGAATGGGAATATGCTTGTCGTGCTGGAACTAAAACACCATTTTATTTTGGGGAAACGATTACCAGTGATTTAGCGAACTACGACGGGAAATTTACATATGCTTCTGCACCTAAAGGGGAATATAGGAAACAAACCACAGATGTAGGGACTTTTCCACCCAACCGATTTGGTTTATACGATATGCATGGAAATGTGTGGGAATGGTGTGCAGATTCTTGGCATGATAACTATAAGGGAGCTCCAACAGATGGAGGAGTGTGGTTAGAAAATGGAAATAATAGTTGTTCTCCTCTGCGGGGCGGTTCCTGGCTCTTCTATCCTAGTGTCTGCCGCTCTGCGTACCGCTACGACCTCCATTGGGCGGAGCGCGACAGCATCGACGACGATAGCGGTTTTCGTGTTGTCTGTGCCGTTGGGAGGACTTAAATAGCCCTTTATACTCTTCCCCTTTTCCCCTTTACACTTCTTAACTTTTCCCTCATCCGCCGAAGGCGGAAAATTTTTTTCACAGCTAGATATTGGTTGCTGGTATCTACTGAGCTGATAGCATTTTTCATTTGCTTGCACCACATATAAATGTAGGGGTTTAGCATTGCTCATTGGTGTCAACTTAACGTCAAGCCCTTATCCCGCAAGGGAATGAATTCCCTTGCTCATACGCGAAGTCATCTAGAAGATGACTAAATAACCTAGGTTCTCTTCAGTCTACTTTAGTAGACTTTGTATATTAGCCCTGAACTAAAGTTCCGGGTGGGTGAGAAAGCCAACGGATCAGGGACTTCTAGCTTAAGTTGACACCAATGAGCATTGCTAAACCCCTACGGTGTGGTCTATCAATCTGAAAATAGCCACAAACCGAGATATACACTAAATATTTTCCTGTTTCAACCAAGCTTGCAAATCAGCCATACTACTGAAATCAAGCAAAGCTTCACCCAGATTTTCCAATTGTTCCAAAGGCAAAGCTTCAATCCGTTGACAAATATCCTGTGGTAATTCTCCCACACAGCGAGTTAACAGACGGAGAACGAGCCGTGCTTCAGTTAAGCGTCCCTGTTCTCGCCCTTCCTGTATTCCTTCTTGCTTAATTTCCCGATAAACTCGTGTTTCTTGAAGTGTAATTCCTAACATTTCCTCTACCTCCCTTTGAGTTTTATTGGTAAACTTGTACACCATTATTGTTGTGACTAACTCTATAATGGTGCTATTGCCTGGAGTTGCTACTTGCTGATTCCTGGCTAATATATACCTTGCTTCTTGTACTGACTGCTCATCTTCAATTGTAGTCAATACCATTAATGCTACCCATATAGGTAATTGGCGAATATCACCCAATTCATCCAAATAGATGCGATGTACCTGGGGACTGTTAAGTTGATTGATGTAAGGGATAATATCATCTTGCTCTGTGCTACGGGATGGATAAATTACTACCAGTTGCAGATTATTAAAACGAGAACGATTCCGGTAAAAATATAAGTAAGATTCTGCAAATATCCTTTCGTAAAGCAAGTCATCTTTTTTAAATTGCACCTCACAAAAATAAACAACCCCAGAATTTTCACCTTCAGGTGGTAAAAAGACTCCATCGATTTCAAATTTTGGTTCTTTAACAGCTACAGAATCAAATCTGTATTCGCTCGCATTTTCTGGTGGATTTGTCAATAATTCAAATAGTAAATTTGGGTATTGTTGAAATAGCTTATAAAAAATCGAATCTCGACGCATGAAAGTTGTAACTGGAGATTACACCTCCTTGATTTTAAGCTGCCAATATTGCTTCTTTGATAGTTTATCTTTCCCTGTCAACATTTCTATACAAGCATTTGCCATCGCGTTCTTTAGTCTATCCGCTAAAATAAACCATATAACTGCCGCCAAGGAATTCCCCAATGGTTACTCAACTACCATCATCCCCAGGCATCATCTACCCAGAAAGCGACGGGCAGCCAATGGCTGATAATACCAAGCAATTTGAACTAATAGTATTAATTAAAAAGAACTTAGATTTAATATTTGCCGATAATCCCAACGTTTTCGTCGCTGGTGACTTACTTTGGTATGCCGTTGAAGGCAAACCCAATCTCCGTAAAGCCCCGGATGTGATGGTAGCTTTTGGTAGACCAAAGGGCGATCGCGGTTCTTATCTACAATGGCAAGAAGACAATATTCCCCCACAGGTAGTATTTGAAATTCTCTCCCCTGGTAATACCCACAGAGAGATGATTGAAAAATATGATTTCTATCGCCGCTATGGGGTAGAAGAGTATTATTTATACGACCTAGATACGGGTGAGTTGTCAGGCTGGGTACGGACAGATACAGATTTACAACCAGTTAACGAAATGTCTGGCTGGGAGAGTCCCCGGTTAGGAATCCGCTTTCAATTATCTGATGATAAACTGCACATTTATCGCCCTGATGGTGAAAGATTTCTTACTTATGTAGAATTAGACCAACAGCGACAACAAGCAGAAGCCAGAGCTCAACAGGAGCGTCAGCGTGCAGAAATAGAACGTCAGCGTGCAGAACAAGCAGAGGCTGAGTTACAGGCTTTACGTTCTTTATTGCAAGAACGGGGTATTAACCCTGAATAAAATCCTATAGTCTTTAACTCGAAATGTTAAGCAATATAGGCTTCAGATAGATAATCAGCCGCAGCAGCCACAACTGCGATCGCACTTTCATAATTTAAGCGGGTGGGACCGAGTACTCCCACACTTCCTGACATGGAACCCCGATGATAAATAGAAGAAATTAAGGAACAAGAACGGATTGGCTCCAAAGGATTTTCTGCACCAATCCTGACTGTTACTTTTGATTTTTTACCATCTTCCCCATCCGGTTCTTCACAAATTAATCGCCACAATTGTTCTTGCTCTGATTCCAGCATTTGCATAATTGTTTGTACTTGCTGAATCTCAGAAAATTCTGGTTGGCGTAAGGCTTGTGAAATGCCACCAAACATAATTTGCGTGCTAGCTGGCGTACTGCTTCTTTTGGCAAATTCTGTAATTGTTTTGGTTAATAAGTCACCATAGCGTTGAAATTCTCGATCTAGTTGACTCCAATCGAGATTTGTTAATTCCAATAAACTTTGCCCCCGCAATTGGCTGTTTAAGAAGTTAGAAACTATTTGTAATTCTCGATCAATTACTTCCACATCGATTTCCGCAGCTGTGATCGCTGGAGCTATATTTATGATTGCGGAATGAGTTTCATAACTATCTGTAACTACAATCAACATTACCCTTCCGGGTTCAACTTGTACCAGTTGCAAGTGTCGCAACATACCAGTATTACTTTGAGGCATGGTAATTAAACTTATACAACCACTCAAAGTTGCTAATATCTGTGCTGCTCCTTGGATGAGAAAGTCCAAATTCCAATCTTTTTGTGTCAAACTCTGTTGCAGCAGTTGTTCAGCTTGTTTTGTCAGGGTTTCTGAAGGCTTTATCAGTCGATCTACATAAATTCTATATCCAGAATCTGAAGGTATTCTTCCCGCAGATGTATGGGGTTGATAGAGTAATCCAGCCTTTTCCAGCACACCCATAATATTACGAATAGTGGCCGAGCTTACACCAAGCTGATACTCATCGACTAGAGCTTTGGAACCTACAGGCTCTGCGGTGGCAATGTAGTGACGTACTGTTGCCCAAAGTATGTGTTGTTGTCGATTTGTTAACTGTACTTGCATAGAGCAGAATTTACTGAGGCCAAATCATTAATTAAGGTTTGAAAAAACTTGGCATATGACAATGCCCAAAAAAGTATGAATAGTAAAAAATAATGCTAGTAATAATTTTTTATTATGAATCAATGATTTACTTTTTGTAAAAACAAATCAAATAAACTTTACATTTCTCTCATACATTTTTCGCCCCCAGAATAAAAATATTTACATGTAAGTAAGCCCCCCACGGGCAATTTTGCCCACAACCAAGAATGAAAATACTTCTTCCCAATTCCCCACTCCCGATTCCCCACTCCCCATTTTCTAGCTAGTCGATTTGCAAAATATTTACACTTATGTATTGGTACATATAGTTCCTGGGAAAATTAGTAGATAATAAATCCTACAACATAACCAATGCTGAATATGGAACATGAACGCTGAATTTTAGCGATCGCTAGTATTTGGTATTTTTACATTTCATTACATGATTAGGTTTATTTGTGCCTATTTAATTATTTCTATTTGTGGGTGAGAGTTTTGCTTCGATAGTCTGTCTTATTATTCTCACTTATATAAAATATATTTTCATGTCTATGGCAAAATGACTGTATTCTCAACTACGTTCTATTTTTCCATTTTCCTTTATCATGTTCTAGGCGAAAACCTAGGTATGATGAGGAAAACATAACCTAGGTAGTGCGACAATTGCGCCCACGTCCACATCTAATACTGGGGAATAGAAGAATCGACTACAAGAGAGTAGGCATCAATTCCACCAGAGATATTTTTGACATTGGTAAATCCTTGGGATACTAACCATTGGCACATTTGGGCAGAACGCATACCATGATGGCAGAGTACCAAGGTTTCAGCGTGGGGATTGAAGCGACTAGGAACTTGTTCTGCCCATTGGGAAAATTGACTCAATGGGAGATTAACAAAACCATCAATACTAGCTATGTCTACTTCTGGAGGTTCCCGTACATCTACCAGTTGTATATCTGATTCTGCCGCAGATAAACGTTGAGCTAGTTCTTCTACACTAATCTGATCCATAAATTAAATGAATTAAATCTGGTGAATAGTCCTATACTTTAGCCTACTATTTATGCTGGGATTGAGCCACTCTGGGCAATAAATTGATGGGGAGTGTGGGGAGTTTGGGAGGTATGGGGAGTGTGGGGAATGTGGGGAGAATAAAGAGGTAATAAGCTTTTTGCTAAATCAGCCCCATCTCCTGTAAACCTTGACGCAATCGTTGTGCTTCCTCTGGGTTCTGTTTTTTATGGAGAAAAATAGCTCTCTTGAAAAATGCCACACTATCTTTAACATTACCGACTTTCAACAATACCACTCCCAAATTTTGACAAGCATCGGCATATTTAGGATTTAGCTGAATTGCCTTTTGATAAGAAGCGATCGCATCTGTGTATAAATTCATCGTCTTTTGAATCATTCCCAGGTTATAATGTCCGGTGGCAAAATTGGGATCAATTTTGATGGCAGTTTCATAAGCAGTTTTTGCACCAACCAAATCCCCATTAGCCTTCAAAGTGCTACCCAAATTGTTATAAGCTCCCAATTTCAACAAGGGGTAAATGGGTAATTTAACTGCCTCTCGATAGTAATAAATAGCTTGTTGAGCAAGTTGCTGGCGATTGTGAGCAATACCCAGATGATAGTAGAGTTCGTATAAAATATCCTCATTCATTCCATCTTCTGAGTCTGGTAAAGAATAATTTTGTTGTAATAAACCTACCCCTTGCTCTAATAATTCCAACCCTTGGGTAACCTTTCCCATCTCCACATATAAAGCACCCAACTTGCTGTAAACATAAGGATCTTGGGGATTACTAGCCAGATAATCTTCCATTGCTGCAAGAGCTTTAGTGATTTTATTTTTTTGGGAAATCGCATCTTGTTGATAACCTTGGTGCTGAATTGCTACACCCTGTAAATAACCAATTTCCCAATGTGGTTCCTGACGTAGTACTTCGATGACACTATCATCCACCAAAGCATGGTAGGGGCGAGAAAAACGGATATCTGGGTGATTTCTAAACAAGCGAGACACCATAGAATAGGGAGACTGTATTGCACCCACCTCATGACGAACCAGATTGATCAGCAAATATTCTTCCCCTTGGATTGCTTCTTTTAATTGGGGCATAATACTTGGTATTAGGGTTTCATCCGCATCTAAAACCAACACCCAATCACCAGTCACATATTTTAAAGCCTCATTCCTAGCTGCACTAAAGTCATTACACCATTGGAAATCATAAACTTTTGCTCCATAATCCCGAGCAATTTGCGGGGTCTTGTCAGTAGAACCAGTATCTAATACAACTATTTCATCTACGAATTTTTTCGCACTTTGCAAACACTTAGGTAGTGCGAACGCTTCATTTTTAACAATCATACAGAGACTAAGTTTCATAAATCTATTTTTCTAAATTTCAACAAATATGCCACAAATTCTTGTGGTACAGCCATCTTGGCTGCTATTGAATCAGGCAGTCTCGATGAAAATAACTCTTCCCTATCCCTCAACCCCTAACACCTAACCCCTATTTTCAAGTCAGGAGGCAGTCCCAATGAAAAAAATTTTCATCATCAAGTTATGTCCTCCCACGAGAAAATCTCGCAACCAAATATGAAAATACCTCTAACCGACTCCCGACTCCCGACTCCCGATTCCCCACTCCCCATTTTCTAGCTAGGAGGCTCAATGTTCCTAGGAGTCTTCAACTAACTCAGGTGAAACCTTCATCCTCACAACAGCGTCAATAATTTTAAACCAAACTAGTTCTCAAGCAGTTTTTCCGCTTCATCCAGATAGTACCTTTTGTATCTGGATAAAGTACTTATTAAGACAAGTAAAATACATAAAGACAAAAGGAACTCTTAAATCCACCAATTGCTATGATATCTGCTGATAAAGTACCTCAACTGCCTGTAAATCCCTGGGGATTAGCCTTAATGTTGCCAGTTGTACTTTTGGGCATAATGTCTATTGACAACCCACTGCGCCCAAATACACTTTCCCTACAAACCGCTACAGCCCAAACGTCTGGGACAAATAGTCCCCTTACCATCCGTGCCGATGTCCAAGAATATGATGCTAAATCCCAAGTGGTTATAGCTCGGGGTAATGTACAAATGTCATATCCTGCCCGTAAAATCCAGGCAACAGCAGCCCAAGCACAATACTTTAGCAAAGATCGTCGCATTGTTCTCAGTGGCAATGTTTATATTTTGCAAAATGGTGGTAATAGTATTCGAGGCGAGACTGTTACTTACTTGATAGATGAAGGTCGATTTGTGGCGTTACCCAAAGCTGATCGTCAGGTAGAATCCATTTATATTGTAAATGATACCCAAATAAATAATCAGAACAATGCACCTGCACCAAAGACTCCGCCCCTGAAAGGGAAAGAGTGAAGGAGGGAAGGAGGGAAGGAGATTACGATTACTTTTTCCCTTTTGATATATAAATTAGTGATAAATATCATTAAGAAAAAAATTAGAACCTATACCAGGGGTTAATTAGCGACTAAATATGTCACACTGCAATATTAGAGTCTATTTTTTCCTCTCCTAAGAGTTCAGTAGTTAATTCTAGAAAGAGAAAGGGCGCGAATAGTGAAAATTTTCTTGGAGAACATCCATAAATCCTATGGGAAAAGGGTGATTGTCAATCGCGTTAATCTTTCTATTGCCCAAGGTGAGATTGTTGGTTTACTTGGTCCCAATGGTGCCGGTAAAACGACTACATTTTATATTGCAACAGGTTTAGAAAAACCAGACCGAGGAAATGTCTGGTTTAATGATCAAGATGTCACTTCTTTACCTATGCATAAAAGAGCACAAATGGGTATTGGTTATTTAGCACAAGAAGCCAGTGTTTTTCGTCAACTGAGCGTGCGGAATAATATCCTATTAGTATTTGAGCAGACTCAAGTACCTAGATGGAAATGGTCTGGTAAGTTAAATAACTTACTCCAAGAATTTCGCTTGGAAAAAGTAGGTAATAATAAGGGCATACAATTATCTGGGGGTGAGAGAAGACGCACGGAATTAGCCAGAGCACTAGCAGCAGATCCAAAATTTCTCTTTTTAGATGAACCATTTGCAGGGGTAGATCCGATCGCAGTTGCGGAAATTCAGCAAATTGTTAAACAATTATGCGATCGCGGTATCGGTATCTTAATCACCGATCATAATGTCCGTGAAACCCTGGCAATTACAGATCGAGCTTATATTATGCGTGATGGACAAATTCTCGCATCTGGTAATGCTGAAGAACTCTACAATAACCCCTTAGTTAGACAATATTACCTGGGAGAAAATTTTCATGTGTAATTTTAATATAGTGATGCTCAAAATGGGAGCCGCCCAAAGGGCGAACGCATCCATTTATAATTTTTATTCTTAATAATTAATTTATAATTTTGATATTGCTATTCGCCAATTTATTGAATATTTAGTGTTTGGTGATACCAGTAAATCCCTGTTAATTGATTATTTAAACATTTCTGATGATTGAACTTTAGGTTAATTAAATACATATATACATACAAAACTACATACAGAATTTCACTTTCAAGAAATAGCAGATTTAGTAATCATAACCATTGCTTATGAAATTCAAAAGCGTCCAATCCCTTCATAGTCTTACTTCACTGCTATCGTTTTCCATCATGGATCGCTACTTGATCGGTGAATTATTACCACCATTTTTATTTGCTTTTGGAGCTTTTGTTTCTCTCGTATTTACGGTAGATAATTTATACGAACTGATGCGTAAAGTAGTGGAAGCAGGACTACCTTGGGATATTGCTCTCAAGGTATTTGTGCTGAAATTACCCAGAGTAATTGTATTTGTCTTTCCTATGTCCACATTATTAGCGACTTTGATGACCTATAGTCGCCTATCAAGTGAAAGCGAACTCATTGCTTTACGCGGGTGTGGAGTCAGTGTATATCGGATGGTATTCACTGCCGTAATTATGAGTTTTATTGTATCAGGAATCACATTTATTGTCAGCGAAGAAATTGCTCCGGCTGCCACCTATGAAGCGGCTAGAACTCTAGATGTGGCATTAAAATCAGATAAACCCGTTATTGTTAAACAAAATAATATTTTTACCCAGAATATCGCCGAATTCAACAGGAAGATGGCAGTAAAAACAAAATTTTAGCAAGGCTATTTTATGCCGATCAATTTGATGGTAAACAAATGAAAGGTTTAACAATTGTTGACCGTTCTCAAGAAGGGCTGAATCAAATTGTAGTGGCAGAGACAGCCGAATGGAACCCAGGGGATAATATTTGGGACTTTTATAACGGTACTATTTATTTGGTTTCCCCAGACCGTTCTTATCGTAATATTCTCAAATTTGAACACCAAAAATTGCGATTACCCCGTACTCCCTTAACCTTGGCAAACAAAAGTCGGGATTATGATGAAATGAATATTGCTCAAGCAAGTGAACAATTGGAATTAGAACGTCTGGCTGGTAATGAGAGAAAAATTCGTAAACTGAAAGTCCGCATTCAACAGAAACTTGCTTTTCCCTTTGCTTGCGTTATTTGTGGCTTAGTAGGTGCATCTGTGGGAACCATACCTCAACGTACAGGTAGAGCAGCTAGTTTTGGCATTAGCTTGCTAGTTATTTTTACTTATTATATCGTCTTAGTTGTTGCTCGCACTTTAGGGGATACAGGTTTCCTCTCACCATTTGTAGCAGGGTGGTTACCTAATTTAATTGGTCTAGGAGCAGGTGTATTTTTATTAGGGCAGATTGCTAAAAGGTGATACTATAATCCATCTATTGTAGAGGTGCAATGCTTGTGTCCTTACTGTTGGTGAAATTATTTTCAGCAAACTCTACCTCGTCCATATTTAAACCTGGAGTTTCTGATTATTTGGATGTGTCACTGTGATGTAAGGAAGCAATCTCAAATTCATGGATCGAAAAATACGGTTCTCAAGGTAGATGAACCTCAGTTCGGGTTAAGGAGCTTTATTTCACTTTGAGAGGATGATTAATGCCTGAAACAACGCAAACACGTTTATGAAGACCAAAATCAGGTAACGATATAATCAGGGTTTGAGCTTATCCCGAACTCAGGTTAGATGAGGTTTAGTTAAATTTTTCTTGAGTTTGAAAGTTCCAATAGCGCCAATAGCCAATAAACCTAAACCAGCAGCAGGTTCTGGCACTCTTTTTTGCCATCAACTTTTTCTAGGCGACCATAAATTTTAGCACTATTCGCCATATTCTCTTCAGTTATGAATTCATTAGTTAGATGGTCATTTTGGTGGAAACCACTGACTACTAGTTTGTAAATCTCTCCATTAATATCAAATAACTCTGTTGAATAAATGCTGGGAATTGAAACGATATCCTCAGGATGGCTTGAATCATTAGGGGTTTCTTCATGTTTAAAAGAAAGATTAAATAGATGAGATGAACCTCCAATATTGAGATCGAGAGCTAGATTTGCTTCTGTTATAGAGTAATCTGTAATTGGAAAATTATTGTGAGTAAATGTACCCAACAGTTCATCTTCATCTAAACCTAAAGATGTATCCGTACCTGCAAACACGTAAGAACTTTGTTTGTTGTTAATAGTAGGATTACCCCAGCTAATTTCATTGGTTCCGATCCCACTCACGACACCTTGCCCGTCTTTCTTAACACTTGTCCAAATACCGGACGTTGTTATGTTCAGTAAGTCATCTGTATTTAGAGAAATTACAGTGGGTGTTTGGGGTTTTGGGTTGAGTGCTTTT
>NZ_FYBH01000084.1 GCF_900185595.1 Calothrix rhizosoleniae SC01 | reverse complement strand
GAGGATTGGGAATCACCAATATCTCTGGTTTAACTAAACTAGCACTTGAAGAAACTTCCACTAAACCAGGTAAGCCTCGCATCTGTTTTTCTAAATCTGTGGCTGCTTGATTTAATGCTTGGGGATTTTCGCTACGCAGCAGAATGCTTAAGCCTTTATCACCACTTACAGATGCTAAATTTTCAAAACTAATTTTAGCACCAGGGATATCTGCAAATTTCGGGCGTATTTGTGACTCAAAATCTGTTTGAGAGATAGTTCTACCTTCTTCTTTAGATTTGATATTAATGGTCAAAGTTGCGGAACTTACCCCTTTTGAAGCAAATACAGATTTGACTAATGGGTTTGCTTGAAAAAGATTGGTGGTTTGGGTGACTACTCTATTGGTATCTTGCAATGTGGAACTGGGAGGAAGTTTTATATTAACCGTAGCAATACCAATGTCACCATTATCAATTAAACCCTTGGGAATTAAGGGAACTAACATTAAACTGGCAATAAAAAATGCCAAAGCAATACCTAGGGTTGTTAACCTGTGACGTAATGCCCATTGTAGAAGAGATTTGTAAGGTTGAAAACGACGGGAGGAAGAGGAGGGAAAGAGTGAAAAAGTGAGGGAGGGAAGGAGTCTTTTTTTATATCTCCCTTTTCCTATTCCCTTCTCTGACTTATGTTCTAATAAATACGCCCCCATCATCGGTGTGACCATCCGCGCTACTAAGGTAGAGAAGACTGTAGCGGCGGAAACCGTAACGGCAAAGGGTTGAAAAAATTGACCAGTAACACCACCTAAAAAAGCCACTGGTAAAAATACGGCAATAATTGTTGCTGATGTCGCAATCACTGCCAGACCCATTTCTGCGGAAGAATCAAAGGCAGCTTGTCGTGGGGTTTTACCCATAGCTAAGTGCCGTTCCATATTTTCAATTTCTACCACCGCATCATCTACCAAGTTCCCTACAGCTAACCCCAATCCCAATAAGGTCATATTGTTGAGGGTATAACCTAAAGCATATTGAACCGCAAAGGTGGGAATAATTGATAGGGGTAAGGTAATGGCTGTGATTGATGTGGCTCGCCAATCTCGTAAAAACAGTAAAATTACTAGTACTGCCAATACAGAAGCCAGCAATAGCTCATCCATAGTACTTTTATAAGATTGGCGCACAAAGGTGGCTCTGGTAGAAATTAAATCTAGTTGGACATCAGGTGGCAGGGTTTTCTCTAATTCGGCAATCGCAGCTTTGACTCCCTCCTCCACTTCTACCATCACACTACCAGTACTACGTAATACTTGGAAACCCACCACGGGTTTATTGTTTAAACTGGCACTTTGGCGGACATCTGCAAAACTATCTTCTACAGTTCCCAAGTTAGATAAAGGTACAGAGCCACCCCCAGGCAAGAGGATTTCATAGGTTTTGAGGATGTTGATACTGGGTGCATTACCCAAAGTTCTAATGGTTTGTTCCTTACCTCCAATCTCAGTTCTTCCTCCTGGAAGATTAATATTTAACGCCCGAATTTGGTCATTGACTTGGGTGGCGGTAATACCTAAGGATTCTAAACGATTGGGGTTGAGGTTGATGCGAACTTCCCGATCAACTCCCCCCACACGCCTAATTTGTGACACACCTTTAACAGATAGTAAGGTGCGGCTAATGGTTTGGTCTACCAGATTACTTAATTCCTGCACCGACTGTTTATCGGAACTCACCACATAGGACATAATGGGGCCACCGATAAATTCCAACCGTTGGACAATGGGGTCATTAATATCTGGGGGTAAACTTTGGCGAATTTGAGCCACTGCATTACGTACATCATTAGTGGCGCGATCTGTATTTGTCCCTATGAAAAAGTTAATAGTAGTATAAGAAACACCATCCCTCACAGTAGAACGCAGCTCGTCAATATTTCCTAAGCCAGCCACAGCATCTTCTATTTTTTTCGTGACTTGGCTTTCCAGTTCTGCAGGACCACTACCTGGTTGAGTCACTGTAACTTGGACTGTAGGAATATCAATATTAGGATTGATATCAATTCCCAAAGAATTGAAAGAGAACCAACCAAATAACGTTATAACTAAAAATAAAACGATTGTGGGAATCGGTTTTTTAATTGACCATGCAGAGATATTAAAAGACATAGAAAAGTTGGTGTTTGGTGGTTGGTGGTTGGTGGTTGTTAGTTGTTGGTTGGTGGTTGGTGGTTGTTAGTTGTTA
>NZ_FYBH01000005.1 GCF_900185595.1 Calothrix rhizosoleniae SC01 | reverse complement strand
AATCAGGCGGACATGATATAAGAATGCAAGGGGGCAGTGAGTGAAAAAAATGTGGGGAGTGTGGGGAGTGATTTTTTGGATACTTAGCTAGAAATCCCACCCAAATGGGTGCAGCAGGAGAAAGAGTTTTAAGATGTTTGCACCATGATCTGAACAACAAGTAATTTCCCGAACTTTATATTAATCAATTGTACTAATTTACACAATTTATAATTTCCTCCTCGTGGCAGAAGACAGCAAACATAAATGATTGGGAAAATTACATGTGACAGTGCAAGTAATAAGTAATAAGTGAACCATTGCGGTGGACGGGTTCCCCGGCATAAAGCAAATGGTGAACTCCGAAGGAGTAATAAATTTACTGTATAGGTTTGGTGCTTCAACAATGGCTGCGACCTAATTGCTTATATTTCCGTTTTCTTGCTTGCTGACAGTGAAGTTTATACAAAGGCTGTGATTAATTACAAATATTTGTTCAAAGCTTTTATCTGTTGAAAGGAGATTTGTATTCATGTTTGGAATAATTCCGTGGCATAAATTGCCTACTCCTCTAGCTCTATTCCAGCTACTCCAATTCCGCAACAAACTTCAGGAGGATAATCTTCATGATACATCCCAAATCCCAAATAAGGAACAGCTTCCTCAACCCCAGCCCAGTCCTGACGATCGCCATTTAGTTGCTCGCACAGAGGACGGTAGTTTTAATGACCTCAAACACCCGGAAATGGGTATGGCTGGGACTCGATTTGGGCGTAACATACCTCTGAAGGAAGTTTACCCCGATGAAAAAAATTTACTGAAGCCAAATCCTCGGGTCGTTAGTCGAAGTTTAATGACACGCAATGAATTTCGGCCCGCAGGGTTTTTAAATTTATTGGCTGCTGCATGGATTCAGTTCGAGAACCACGATTGGTTTTCTCATGGTGATAATCAGCCAGATCAGAAATTCGAGTTACCCCTAGAACCAGGAGACGATTGGCCCCCAGAGTATGGACCTCTGGAAGTGAAAAAAACTTTAACAGATGCCAGCCGTAATTCAGGCGATCGCTCTGCTCCTCCCACCTTTATTAATCAAGTAACCCACTGGTGGGATGGTTCCCAAGTTTATGGTAGTGACCAGGAAAAAGTCCATCAGTTGCGTTCCCATGTTGATGGTAAATTAATAATTGGTGACAACGGGCTTTTACCTCTAGAATCAGAAAGCGGTGTCGATTTAACAGGCTTCAATGACAACTGGTGGGTGGGGTTGAGCATGTTACATACCCTGTTCGTGAAAGAACACAACACCATCTGCGATCGCTTAAAGCAGGAATATCCAGATTGGCAAGACGACGATTTGTTTGACCATGCTCGACTGATTAATGCTGCCTTGATGGCGAAAATTCATACCGTTGAATGGACTCCTGGTATTTTGCCACATCCTGCCACAGATTTGGCTTTAAATATTAACTGGGCTGGAATATTGGGTCAGGATATCACAAACTTGTTTGGACGCTTCGACGACGGCGATATACTCAATGGTATTATGGGGTCGCCTACCGACCACCATACCGCTCCCTACTACCTGACTGAAGAATTTGTATCTGTATATCGGATGCATCCATTGATTCCAGATGATTTAAAAGTTTATTCCCTCAACGATGGCAAATTTCTATGGGAGAAAAATTTCTTTGAATTGTCTGGTAAACGGACTAGGGCGATTGTAGAAGAGGTGCCTATGACAAATTTATTCTATTCCTTTGGCATCACCCACCCTGGAGCCTTGACATTGCATAATTATCCCCGTTTTCTCCAGCTCTTGAGGAGGGATAACGGTGAAGTTTTGGACTTAGCTGCTGTGGATATCCTGAGGGATAGGGAGCGTGGCGTTCCCCGCTACAATCGTTTCCGGGAACTGATCGGTCGCTCAAGGGTAAATTCCTTTGAGGAAATTACTAGTAATCAGACATGGGCTCGGGAAATGCGTCAGGTCTATAATAATGATATTGATAGTGTCGATTTGATGGTTGGTTTGTTTGCCGAGGATATTCCCGAAGGCTTTGGTTTTAGCGATACAGCCTTCCGCATATTTATTTTGATGGCTTCCCGACGACTGAAAAGCGATCGCTTTTTCACTAAGGACTATACTGCCAAAATATATACTCAATTTGGTCTTGACTGGATTAACAACAACGGCATGTTGACTGTCCTACGTCGCCACTTTCCTAGCCTGGAACCAACTTTATACGGTGTCAAAAATGCCTTTGCTCCCTGGCGTTCTGTGGGAGTGTCCAGCCGTTAATAAACTGGTTTGACAAATATTAACTGGTAGTACCATAATCTCAGACACTGGAATAAATTACCCCAGACTGCCAATTTTTTCATTCACAATACTTGTGTAATAATACTTAGGAAATT
>NZ_FYBH01000152.1 GCF_900185595.1 Calothrix rhizosoleniae SC01 | reverse complement strand
AATAAATAATAAGTTTACTTTTTATAGGTTTATTCCATTTCTTGATTCTAATTCACTTCGTATCTCATCAAATTTGTGGTTAAAGTTTTTGTATTAGTTAAGGTTAAGGAAACAGTACTTGTTAAAGTAAAAGTTAAGGTCAAAGAAGGGGACGGTATAGATGTAAAAGTTTTAGTTAAGGTTGGAGGATCTAAGTCTAAAAAATCCGATAAACTTGTCCTACTACCAACCTCTACTACTCCAGACAGTAATTAGATCATCACGACTGCGCCACAACTACTCCAAACATTGGATTAACAACGTCATTTTTAGTCGATTTGACCAAAAAAGAAAAGGATACAAGCCCCCCGTAGTCGCTCATGGGGGAAACCAACGCCAGTCGTCTGCGACGGGAAACCCCTACGGGTTGCGCCAGTTGCTTTATGCCGGGAAACCCGTCCACCGCTTCGGGCTTACCGTCTCCAACGCTGGCTCCCCAAGACTGCGCTGCTCTGTTGGATTTATCCGTGGAAAGGGAAAAAGTATTTTCCTTATTCAAGCCCCTCGATTTATCGATGGGGTAACTGATAACTGATAACTGATAACTGAAATGACTGCTCCCCTGCCTATTTCTGGTTGGGCTTTCACCCTGTCGTTACACTTCTGATAAATCAGTTTCTAAAAGTGGTTCATCACTATATAAATCCCCTGGAGGAAATATAACATCTTCTGGGGTTGCGAAATCTTTGGCGACAGACATGGCGAGGTGAGTCTCTGTGCTATCAGTTTAGCGGATCCAAACAAGAAGATCAAAGAAGCGATCGCTTATCACATAATGCTTTAACATTTATCTAATAAAACTAATATATACATGAGAGTGGCAATGTCTACTATAAAAGAAGAAATGCCTGTTCTAGCTCGCCATGAAGGTGACTGGGTAGGAACTTATACAATTGTGGATGTAGAAGGTAAAATAACTGATAAGTATAAATCCCATTTAACTTGTCAGTTCCCAGAAGATGGTTCTTCTCCCTACTTCCAAACCAACCGTTACAAGTGGGCTAATGGCAAAGTAGAAGAATATGATTTTCCGGGAATGTATGTAGATAAGAAACTATTATTTGATACAGAGCGCATTCAAGGAGAAGCCTGGGAAATAGACGATTCCACAGTGGTTTTACGATTTACTTATAAAAGTCAACCAGAAATTTACGTCCTGGAAATGATTTATCTTAGCCCTGATAATAACTATCGTTCCCGTACCTGGCATTGGTTTAACAATGGTAAACTATTTCAGCGCACCCTGGTTCAAGAAGAACGAATGAAATAAAATCGCCAGCAAATCCCCAAAGGCGATGCTCTTTGAGAGCCACTATGCGGTGTAGGCGATCGCAACTTCCTGTAATGCTGGGAATTATGGGAAGTTGTTACTTTTTACTGCTAACTGATAACTGATAACTGATAACTGATAACTGTTTCCAACATGGCAAAAGGCGAAAAAATTAATTTTTCTACCCCTAGTGGTTTTCCAGAGTTTCTTCCCAGCGAAAAACGCCTGGAATCCTATTTACTTGATACTATTCGTAAAGTTTTTGAAAGCTACGGATTTACTCCCATTGAAACCCCGGCGATAGAAAGACTAGAGGTTCTCCAAGCAAAAGGGAATCAAGGGGATAATATTATTTATGGCATTGACCCCATTTTGCCACCAAATCGCCAGGCGGAGAAAGATCAGGCGGGGGAAGGTGGTTCTGAGTCTCGGGCGTTAAAATTTGACCAAACTGTGCCCCTAGCGGCTTATATTGCTCGCCATTTGAATGATTTAACTTTTCCTTTCGCCCGTTATCAAATGGATATGGTATTTCGAGGGGAACGAGCCAAGGATGGACGTTTCCGCCAATTCCGTCAGTGTGACATTGATGTGGTGGCGCGGCGGGAACTCAGTTTGCTTTATGATGCCCAAATGCCAGCAATTATTTCTGAGATATTTGAGGCGATTAATATTGGTGATTTCCTGATTCGCATCAACAACCGTAAGGTTTTGACGGGTTTCTTTCAGTCTGTGGGTATTGCAACTGAAAAAATTAAAACCTGCGTCACTATAGTTGACACCCTAGAAAAGGTGGGTGAAACAAAAGTTAAACAGAAGTTGGAACAAGAAGGAGTATCTCCAGAGCAAACTGACAAAATTATCGATTTTATTCAGATTGATGGCAATGTTGACAATATATTAAGTAAGTTGAAACACTTGAGCCAAAGTCTTCCCGAATCAGAGCAGTTTACTTTAGGAGTAACAGAACTAGAAACGGTAATTGCTGGGGTGAGAAATTTAGGGGTTGCTGAGAACCGCTTTAACATTGACTTATCAATTGCTCGGGGACTAGATTACTATACCGGTACAGTTTACGAAACCACTCTCTTGGGACATGAAGCCTTGGGTAGTATTTGTTCTGGGGGTAGATATGAGGAATTGGTAGGGACATTTTTAGGTGAAAAAATGCCGGGAGTAGGTATTTCCATTGGTTTAACCCGGTTAATGAGTCGCTTACTCAAAGCTGGGATTTTAAATGCTTTACCTCCCACACCAGCCCAGGTAATGGTGGTAAACATGCAAGAGGATTTAATGCCTACTTATCTTCAAGTATCGCAAAAGCTACGCCAAGCAGGATTGAAGGTGGTAACTAGTTTTGACAAACGCAATTTGGGTAAACAATTGCAACTGGCTGATAAACAGGGAATTAGATTTTGTGTGATTATTGGTTCTGAGGAAGCCACAACACAGAAGTCTTCCTTAAAAGATTTGCACACCAGAGAACAAGTAGAAATAACTTGGGATAATTTAGCTGAGGAAATTAACAAGCGATCGCAATCTTAATCTTATTTCAGGGTGAAGAACTGGTATTTTCACTCAGACGGTGAATATTCCAAAACAAGGAAAGTCCCACTCCACCATCTACGTAAATATGTTGACCCGTAATAAATCCACTCTCTGGGGAGCAAAGAAAAGCTACTAATGGAGCCACATCATCAGGTTGTCCCCATCTTCCCATGGGAGTGGCACTGGGTGGTATATTGTCAATATAGGGAAGTTTTTCTAAATATCCATCCCATGCTTCAGTTTTGATATAACCTGGAGTAATAATATTGACAGTAATTCCCCGTGGAGCTACGGCTACAGCATAGTGTTTCGCCAGGGTTTCCATCCCCGCTTTAGCTGGCGCAGCCATAGCATATACCTTACCTGGGTTATGAACACCACTAGCAGAGATAACTACGACCCTACCTTGTCCATCAGCCATATAACTTAATGCTTTTTCCATGCATCTGAGAAATGTTTTTGGGTAGAGTTCTTGAGCTTC
>NZ_FYBH01000031.1 GCF_900185595.1 Calothrix rhizosoleniae SC01 | reverse complement strand
CTTAGTAGCAAAGCACTAACAATAATTCAGTATTGCTATCCTCCCCATATCACACCTCAAGTTTTCGGAGTTTGAGTAGTAACCGCGCAGTAAACCACGATAAGAAATGTAGCAATTAAACCCTTGAAATCTCCTGAATTGCCTATAGTTTGGTAACACACTTTATCAAGTTGATTTTAAACGACTCCTAAAACGTTGTCTTATCTGCAATAAAAATAACGCAATATAGTATTTAGTTATGTTTGCGATACTTTGCTTATAGTGATTTAGTAGACAATATCATCTTGTCTTAAAAATAAAAAATCGTACACTCCCAACACCGTAATAAAAACCACATTCGTGGAAAACTGCTATGGGACAATTCTAAAAACTAAAAGTCATTTGGCAAAACAGGTAAAGAATTAATTCTATTGTGGTGGGATAGTTACAACTATCACTGATTGACCCCTATAATAGCTCTGTTTTTAAGATAATAAGAATAAAAATATCCTTTTTACTCTTTCCGTGATTTGATTAAAGCTAATAGTAATGGCGTTAAAGCCACAATAATGGCTGGCACTAAATTTAGATAGTCATATGGCGTAATGATATGTGACACTTGAGAATTAGTTCCTTGATTAACTGTGGGGATTTCAATGATCTGATTTTCTATAAATACTTGCGTATCAAAATTATGGATTTGCATTATTTAGATGCTCCTTGTCTAACTACAACTGTGATTAGTTTCGTGCCTCATATTCAGAAACACAACTGCTCAAATTATAAACTCCGGCTAATATATTTTCTATTTTCATTTATTCTTAGTAAACTATTATTAATTCAATGTACCTCTTATTTATTAGTTGTAAGCATTGTATAAATTGTGATTCACTGAACCATCAATGAATCAGATAAAAATAATTAGAAATGCTGTGATTAAACAACTTTAAGATGATTTTTAAATTGCTATATACATAAATATTTGAGATATTCAATGATTGAACATTGACAAATATGTTAAGATTTATGTAGCTATATATTTGGTTTAGGATATTTATCTAAAAAATCGTTATATGCTGACTCGTGAAGAATCTCTTTGAATCCATTAGATTCTTTAATGTAATCCTGAAGATACCTAGTTTGATCCTTTCTCCATTCCTCTTCAATACCTTTGAACTGCAATAAAGAAAGGCTTTCCAGAGAATTATTAGAAGCAAAAATAGGAGATTCGCGTGCTGTGATATTATTCATGTAAGGAATAATATCACTAGTAGCATTTGGATTCTTAATGTCAACAATATAGGCTCTCGTACGAGGTAAATTACTGGAAATTTTTACTATAATTTTAGTGTGATATTCAGAGTTTTTATTAGTATCATTTATCTCTTGCCACTGTTTCATTAGTTGGAGAAAATTAAAAATACCATCACGACAATTTTTATAAAGGTTTTTATTCTTAATCCCAAAGCCTTTAGCTTGAAAGTCAATAGAAGTTTTATCAAAAGGATTTGTAATCAAAAAAAATAATCTAGATTGTTTTTGTAATAATTGAATAAACAATTCCTGGCTGTATGATAAATTCATATTAAAATGTGTTCCAAAAAACCAAACATCTTCTGGTTCTGATTCTACGATAATCTCTAATAGAGCCTGGGCAGACATTTTGGGAATAATTTTTTGAACTCCCATCATTTCTCCTCTATGAATTAGAATACTCTGTTCTAATGTATTTATTTCTTTATATAGGACTAGTATTTGATTTCAGAAAAAACACCGTACATCTGGAGAGATACAAAATCAAAGTTAGTGTTTCGGATAAACCACTCAAACATCCACTTTAAATGAGAGAATGTTGGAATTAAAGCGCAAAAACGTCTAACCCAGGTTTTTGCTTGTAACCAAATATCTTCGATCGGATTTTGTGATGGGCAATTAGGAGCAAAGCGGACACAGTGAATTTTCCATTGCTCTTGAGATAAACCATGATTAATTTCGCCTAAAAAGTTTTGAACCAGATGTGAACGATGGTAAGAAGCACCATCCCAAAAAATCAGTAATCGTTGCTTGGGAGACTGGTCTAATAAATAACGTAAATAATCAATTGTATAGTCTGAATTACCAGCTTTGTAAGCTTTAAGAAGTAACTTGCCAGTGAGATAATCAACCGCCCCGTAGTATGTCTGTTTATCTCGTTCGTTAACGACTTCAACTGCTATTTCTTGGTCAGTTTTTCCCCAAACATAACCAGTTAAGTCCCCCCATAGCACATGACACTCATCTATTAGTAATACTCTAAGCCTTCCTGCTTCGATTTCTTCTCGGTTGCTTGCCAACAATGTTTCAATCTGTTTTTTTTTGCAGCAACAGCTTCAGGGTCAGCCTTTGGATTCAAAGATGTAGTTTTCTTCCAACTAATTCCCGCCGCGTCAAATAAATCGTAATAGCTTCGTTTCGATTCGTAGATTACCTCATATTCAAATGCCAATTTGTATTCCAGTTCCCCAAGCTCCCAGGTATCTTTCGTTTGCAACCAACTTAATACTTCTTCTCGTTGTTCATCCCTCAAGTAACCTTTTCTTCCTTTATGATTTAATCGCAATCCTGAAATTCCATATTCTTTGTAGGACTGCTTCCAGCTTGTTATCGAACCAAGGGACACATCTAAAATCGTTTGAATTTCCTCATACTTGTACCCTTGATAAACCAGTTTCACTGCCAAAGCTTTCCTCACCTCACGGGCATCTGGGCGATGATCTATAAATTCTTGTAGTTCTGTGATCGCCGCTTGTAGATCCTGACTTATCATTGTTCGCTGTTAGACAGATGTATTTATCCGTATTATCTCGTAGCTTTTTTCAGAAATCAAATATGATTCCTATATAAATGAAAGTAGTATATATTTGGTACAGAAAATTGAAACCAAGCTGCAAGGATTTAAGAGGTCTGATCCCCAAACGAGTTAATTACTATAGTCCTTATCGTACTTTTCTGCGTGTTTATTGCTCACACTCACTTAATCTGAGCAGATTTTATATTATCTCTTTTCTCCAGATAGTTATAACCTTCTTACGTTTTAAGGTTTCTATCATGGCAGATAAAGATTCTTACAAAGGAAATAATAAGTATTTGAGTAACAACATATTATCGGATTTTAACAAGGTTGATAATGTCTCAAGCCAAAATCAAAAATATTTAATTGATTATTTGGATTCACTATCAATAGATCCGTTCACAAAGTATTACATGGATTGCTCTGTAAAAAGTTTAAATCTTCATTCAGGGGATACTCTAATTGATATCGGTTGTGGAAGAGGATTTGACATAGTAAAAATAGCAGAGAAAGTTTCTCCTTATGGCTTTGTTTATGGAATAGATAATTCTGAGAGAATGCTTACAGAAGCTCGTACTGTAAACAGTAATATAAAAAATGTCCGTTTCATTTATGCTGATGGACGGAAATTAAGTAGGTTGGCGTAAAAAATTATCGTTTGGATAAGGCAGGGGGCAGGGAGCAGGGAGCAGGGGGAACAAGGGTTTTAGGCTTATTTACTATTCTTCACATAGTTTGGTTTTATTGTGCCGACTTACTTACCGTTTAGTGATAATTGTTTTTCTGCTGCTCGTTGTATCCGGTCAATTCAGCATA
The DNA here is from genome assembly GCF_900185595.1 of Calothrix rhizosoleniae SC01. Lineage (GTDB taxonomy): Bacteria > Cyanobacteriota > Cyanobacteriia > Cyanobacteriales > Nostocaceae > Calothrix_A > Calothrix_A rhizosoleniae. The sequence continues at coordinate 31,731 of NZ_FYBH01000031.1, read as the reverse complement.
TAGCAAATCCAATTAAAGTTTTAGCAGAAATGCAAAGAGTTGTTAAACCAGGTGGACGTTTAGTGATTTTAGAGCCTGACTGGGAACAACTACACATTGAAAAAACATTTTACCTGAAAGAATATTCTACAATTACTAATAATATCCTTGATGTGCAGAGAGATAGGATACTAAATCCTAGCATTGGAAAACAAGTTACTGAACTTGCTAATAGTCTTGATCTTAATGTTATTTCAATCACTGAATATGTAAGAACAGTCCGAGACTTCCATAAAGCTTGTATCTTCTACTCATTATCTGAATGTGCTGAATACTTAGTTAGTCACAATAGCTTAAGCGAAAATGAAAAAAATGGTTGGTTGAATGCTTGTCATCTGGCAAGCAAAAATCATAAATTTTTTATTAAGCTAACTTTAATAATGACAACTATTTTAGTCTAGTATCGAAGGTTAGCGAATCAATTCATTATCGAGCGATGGAGGACCATACATCCTCTGGGTAACAACCAATTCAGATGGGAAGCTGGAAAGAATTGAGCGAGTTCTTCAGTTAGCGATCGCATATTTACAAACTCAAGGGGTGACAGAGGAACAAGTTAGCGCCGCCAAGAGGCAAATAAAAGGTGACTATATCCTACAATACCGAGATATTACCAATCAAGCGACTCTACTGGGTTACAATCAAATAACGGCGGGAAACTATCGTCATACAAGCCGTTTGTTAGCAGCTATTGACAAAGTCAGCGCGGCTGATGTGCAAAGGGTGGCGAAGAAATATCTGAATCCCAACAATCGCACGGTGGGCTTTTTGCAACCGACTCAACGGACGAAACAAGCAACCAGTCCCAGGGATGTTGAATACCACACTGTTGGTGATGAAAATGCAGACAATGCCGAAAAATGCCAACAAAGCTATTAGTAGTACTCTGGAGGTGCTCAATAATTTACGAGAGCAAGGTGTCACCAAGGCGGAAGTTGAAATTGCTAAACAAAATTTAGTCAGTTCATATAAACTTGCTTTGAAAGATCCTGACGTTTTAGCCAGCATTATTCTCAACAACCAAGTATCTGGACATCCACCTGAAATTCTTCATCAAACACCTGATCAGATTCAAGCTGTAACTTGGGAGCAAGTCAATCAGGTTGCGAAGGATTTAATTTACCCAGACAAAATAGTTGTGGTGACAGTAGGTGGCTCAAACTAGTATTCCACCACACCAACTTTGCTGGTTAGGAGGAGAGGGGGGAGTGTGGGAAGTGTAGGAGGTGTGGGGAGAAAATAACTTTTTCTTCTCATTAATTAACCAGCCATAGTTCCCTTGTCAGAGTACTAGAGTTTTGCCACAAAGAGGCAGTCCCGATGAAAAAATTTTCACCATCAATTACCTAAGTAGAATTTTTCCTGCTCCCTGCTTCTTCTGTTCACCCCCTTCTTACCAACTGTTCCAAAGTCGCTGCCATCACCGCAGTAGTTTGCCCAGTCACAGTAAATACTAATGCCTCTCTGTAAATACGCTGGGCATGATGATGGCTATAGTTAGCCGCACCACCAGAAACGGTAACTGCTGCATGGGCAATGCGATTTGCTAATTCAATCGCCCAACTCCTGAGATGTAATTTTTCAGACAATTCCCCGGCTGGATCTTGTTGTGCTTCTCGAATTGCGGTGCGACATTGATGCAGTTCTTGTTGTAGAGCATTCAAAGCATCAACAATAAATGGCACAGATTTTTGCCGTGATGTTGCCTCAATCACATCTAAACCTGCCATTGCACATCCTGTAGCTAAAAAACTGGCACGCAGAACATTCTTTTTGTCATTTTCATGAATCCAACCAGCAGGTTTAATGAAAACTACTTGCTCTTCAGGTAAAAAATAGTGAGAGAAAGTAGCACTAACTGTATTAGTTGATGTCATAGCTGCTAGCTGTGCAGGGACAGAAAAGGTAATTTTTGCCCCTGTTGATAATGCATGGCTTTCTTGAAAAGGAACAATCCCAAATACAGCAGAACCATCTGAGAGGGTAGCAGCAACGATAAACTCGGAAAACATACCATATCCCGTTACCCAAAGTACAACCCCATCTAATTCATATCCTCCTATTACAGGTAAGGCTGTGATAGTTGGTTTCCCAGTTCTGCGTAACTGAGAAAAACCCACACCCAGTAAACATTTACCATGTTGTACATGGGGTAAATATTTTTGCTGGAGATGGGAATTACTGCTAGCAACTATCATCCCCACTGCACTTTGATGTTGAATTTGCAAGAAAGCTAAAGCGCCAGAGTATCTGGCTAGGAGTTCTAGAAAATCATTAAAGGTTTGCTGCTGAAATTCTTTTCCTCCCCAAAATTGGGGCAAACGCAAACCAAGCAAACCTAAATCTCCCAAACCTTGCAATGCAGCAAATAGCTGTTCTGAGCTGCTATCTATTTGATTAGCGGAAACTGCAACTTGCTGCAATAAGTATGATTTTGTTTTTTCTAAAATAGAGTCATCTTTCTGGGAAAACACTTTGCCATCTCAATTCAGATAAATAATCCCCCCAAACCATACATAAACCTAGGGTATTGGGAGGTTCCAATGTTGCAACAAAAAGTGAATTAATATTTAGGTTAGCAGGGTTACATATCTGGTGACAAGTTGCTGCCATCATTAATCCTGACTTTTCAGTCAAGGGGAGTGTTTTTACAAGTTATAGGACAGTGAAACTGTTAAGAGTTCCCCATTCCCGACTCCTGACTCCCGAATCCCTATTCCCTAGCCCCACCAAAGGAATTTGACGGCTAACTCTCAATTACTCACAGCTCATTATTAATTATCTTTTTCATCAAGAGGAGGAACAAAGTCGGGACGACTTTTATTTTCCCAACCAGGAGGACGCTTGGAGTTATACCAAGCAATTGAGCCGATGGTAACGGCAGCAATAAAACCAACTACGTATACCAATGTAAAAGCTAAAGGAAAATGAGAACCTGCTGCTGCTACTCCTGTTTCCATAACTACACTCATAATTATCTTCTCCTGCTATAAGCAAAGTTGCTTATTAAAACATTATAAGAACAGAATATCACCAATATCACTGCTACCTAGGCTGTAAAAATCCCAATTACCCAACAGGAAGACTAAATAGTTGCTAAAACATACTCACCTTCATTCACAACTTGATTTGTGGCGACATCATATACTAACCCATCCTGTTGGGCAACAATATTGATCACTGTTGGTAATTTTCCCTCTTTATTAAAACTGATAATTTGATAAAGAGTATCTCCTGTTTTAACTTCCCGACTCAGCTCTACCTGTAATTGAATCATTCCACCCCTGGGAGCATAATATCTAGTGTCAGTAGTTCTAGATTTTAAACTCATGGCATGAGAGTTACTATTACCTGGAGAATCTATCGGTGTTTGTAATACTCCCTTGTGCACCAAATAATTTTTTATACCCCACACACCCATAGCAACAGATTTTGGATTAATCTGCATTCCTGTTCCCAATTCCAATGTCCATGCTTCCACATCAAACTGAATATTTCTACCTAAACCTTGCAAAGCTGATTCCAAGGCTAACCAAGGTTTGATAAATGCCTCGTCAAATGCATCACCATCGTATTTATTCAGTAAAATGCCAAAATCCAGTTGGAAATATTTTGCACTATCTTGGCGATCGCGGAAATAGTACAGATAGGTTAAGCCTTGATTGCTGGAACTATGCAAATCGATTAAATAATCAGCATCAATGCTCAAAGATTGTAATTGATAACGAAACTTCTTTGTATATGGGATGCCGCTACTTTGTGTAACTTGATTAGCAGCAGTAAATTTCTCTTTTATTTTACGGAGATAATTTTTTCTAATCACCTCTACTGGGAACTGGAGTTGAGATTGCACAAACCTTGATAAATCATTTGTTTCCTTCTCATAATCCCAAAAAATGCGGTTCCAGTCTTTGCCTTCATAGGTACAATATCTTCCAGAAGCAAAGTGATGGGAACGTTCATTAGTACCTATGGGATTACAAACTGGAACTAGCCAGATTTCTCCGACTAAATCTGTATCTTTGCTGTTCTGTAAAAATTTTATTAGGTGATGAATAACGGTATTTCCTGCAATTTCCGCACCATGTAGATTTGATTGAATATAAACCTTTTTACCAGGTTGCGAACCTCGAAATTTATAAACTTGCAGGGAAAGGCAATCACCTGAAGCCATGTGACGTAAGGGAATAGTAATAATTTCTGGAATCATTGATAAATTAACTTGTTTTACCAAAAGAGCTGAATCCATTTAATTTTTGCTTCAACACTAGCAGAATAAAAATGGCATTGCCCAATAAATAGCGCTTCCATAAACGACGAGGTTCTGCAAACAAGCGAAAAAGCCATTCTAGTCCTGTTTGTTGCATGAATTTTGGTGCTCTTTCCACCATCCCAGCAACTAATTCAAAGCTAACCCCTATACCAATGGATATGGGAACCCCAAGTTTGAGGTAATTCTCAGATATCCAATACTCTTGCTTGGGAGCACCTAAGCCAACAAAGAGAATGTCGGGTGCTGCTGCAACAATCGCAGAGTTAATTTGTTGTAATTCCGTAGAGTCTGACTCAAACCCATAAGGTGGACAATAAGTACCAACAATCTTGAGGTTAGGATGTCTTCTTTGTAATACCTGTAAGGCTTTATCAGCAGCTCTAGGACGACCACCTAACATAAAAACTTTCAGCCCTTTTTCTGCACTGATTTTACATAATTGCTCGAATAAATCAGTTCCATTAACTCTGCCAGATAAGGGGGTCTGAAACAATTTTGCCGCCCATAAAAGAGGAACACCATCCGGTACTGCTAGAAAAGCTCGACGATATATTTCACGAAAACGAGTATCACGCTGTAATGTCACAATATGCTGCGCATTGGGTGTCACAACATATTTAGGATCATTTTTGGCAACTGCATGATCTATTATTAAGTCTATAACCTGATCAAATGAGTATTTATCAACTTGGATATTGCAGATATTGACTCTATTTAAATAGGGCATAAATTTCTCCCCTGATATTTTCTTGGTTCTATAAGGTAAGATGCTCTCGTGCATATTTTTAATTCATCAATAATTGCTGGATTGAGAATCCGAATCCTAAATTATTGCGAATGATTAAAAATGAAATAACTACTGTTACAAAAAAGAAAGTCGCTTTCATATCTTGTGTCAAACAAAAGAGTTTTTCCCTCCAAAGACCATAAAGATTTGTTAGGTATAATGGTAAATCACTGAATGCGATCGCTATTACCGCACCTACGACACCAAACTTTTGATACAAAAGAGGTACAGCTATGACAATAATGGCGAACCGAGCAAAATTACTTTGAGCTGAATATAGAGGTTTCCCCAGTGCGAGTAAGGCAGGGCTGATAGTATAAAAAAGTAGGGAAAACCACATTCCACAGCATAAAATGGGCATCATCCAACCAGCATCACTATATCTTTTGTCATAGAGGATAGATACAGCTAAATCCCCAGTATTAACTAGGACTGCTAATAAAATTGCAAACCCAAGTAATAATATTCGTCGCTGAGGGAGAATTTTTTCTCGTAATATATGTCTTGGTAAATCAGATTGTTTGGCAATCGCTGGAAATATGACTTTATTACTCAGAACTTTCATGATTTCTCGCGGTATACTTGCCAGGGTATAAGCAATAATATACACCCCCAACATTTTGAAAGATAGCAGCTTACCTAAAATCATATAATCGGCTTGTTCGGCTGCAAACATGAATCCTGATGCTAGAAACATCCATTTACCAAAAGCAAGGATTTCTTTAACAGCATCTTTATCCCATTTAAACCAATTAGAATAATTCGGGATTAACCAATAGCTACTAATCAATTTATATACACTCGGAATTAAAGTCCCTATAGCTAAAGTCCAGATACTGGGGTATAGCCAAACTAGAAAAATTAGTGTAGAAAAATAAGCAAATTGTAAAATTACTTCATATAAAGAAAGCTTACCTAACTCCATGCGTCTTTGGAGTGTATGTATACTAGTAGAAAGAAATCCTGAGAGGATTGAATTTATAACTACAATTGGAATTAGCCACTGTAAGCGTTGGTCATTATAAAAATATGCAAGGGGAAAACTAATCAGCAGACAAATAAACCAAATAATAAAACCGCGAATTATCTGTAAAGTCCATGCTGTATTTAAAAAGCTTTGTTCATCTCCTCGTTTACTATTAATAATATTTTGACCAATACCAATATCTGAGAATAGTTCTAGACCCATACGCAGCGTATTGACAAAAGCCATTAAACCAAAAAACTCTGGTTGTAATAGACGAGTGAGAATTAAATTATTACCAAATCTCAGTAGATAGGTACCTCCGAAACCAATAATAGTCCAGATGGCACCACGGACAGCCAGTTGTTTTACAGTTCTCATAAATGATTTTATCGCGCTACACGCAAGTAATAAGTTTACTGCTCATAAATTTCAGCCTTCAATAATGTCCGCGCCCTAATTGCGTAGTGCTATATTTTGGATAAATTTTGCGAATTTTGCACCCTGAATCAAAAACTGAATTGATATCATGCCTGCCTGATTATTTGTGATATTTCTATGTAAAAATCACCAAAACTCTTTCTTCCCTCGCTCCCTGCTCCCTGCTTCCTTGCAGCCCTAATGATAAGTTTTTAAACAACTAAAACCCTGAATTTACCTTTGAGATATTGTTGCTTTATTTGTATCATTTGATTTGTTTGTCTTACGTAATGGCACAAGGTTGGAATTGAGAACAAGTTGCTCTGATGGAGAATCTGGACGGATGGGTTCCATACGACCTTGTAAAGCACTATTCATTAACTGATATAACCAGGAAACTTCATAGCGGATATTAAAGTCTCTTTTGACTTTTTGGCGAGCTTTAGTCCCAAATGATACCCTAGTTTCAGGATTATTTAGTAGTATCTCGATGCTGTGAGTTAAGGAGGTGGAGTCTCCCGGTGGCAGGAGATAGCCGTTGACTTCATGTTCCACCAGTTCGCTAATGCCAGCAATTTGGGTTGCAACTACAGGAATCCCAGTTGCCATTGCCTCCATTAATACTACGGGTACTCCTTCAGCAAAGCTCGACATGACAAAAATGTCTGTTTCTTGGAGATATTCTCTGACCTCTGTTTGGGATTTAGAGCCTACATAATTCACATTTCGACTCAAGCCTAACTGGATGGTCTGTTTCTGTAGTTGTGTGCGTTCTGCTCCATCACCAATAACTGTGAGTAAAATATCTGGGTATTTTTTTTGTAATGTGACCAAACTTTCTAGTAGTACAGGCAATCCTTTCGCAGCAGCTAGTCTACCTACGAATAGCAAACGTTTTCCTTGTCCTTTGTGAGTAAATGGTTTAAATAAAGTTGGGTCAATACCACAATGAACAATATGCATACGCTGCCATTTTTCCGGAGTCGCAAATATCATACCCTGGCTACGGGCAAAATGACTGATGCAGGATACAAATAATGCTCGTTTGATTTTTTCATCCAGTCGCCACTGATATGGCTTAAAAAAAATGTATGGTCCGTGTAATGTGAAACTGTATGTAAACCCTCCCATTGTCCCAGCTAGCATGGCGACAGTCCCGCTAGCTTCAGCAATGTGATTATGGAGGTGGGTGATTTTTCTGGCTTTGATTTGTTGAGCCAGGATACCAGCTTCCAAAAAGTAAAATAGTTGATATAGTCCACCCTTGAATCCTGGTTGACTAGTAGACCAAGCGAGCTTGATTGCTTTCAGGTACTTTCGAGGTGAAGTTACTAGTAACCTCAAATGGGTCAGTAGTAAATGGATCGGATTGGTAGGAAGAATATAGAAAGTGCGATCGCGTTCTCGCTTCTGTTCTTCTCCTACCATGTGTTTGTCCCCAGTGCGACGAATGGAGAATGTGTGGACATCTGCACCCATTTCTCGCATGGTCATTACTTCCCTTTGGATAAAGGTATCTGTCACCCTGGGATATTCACCGGTTAAGTAGCCAATCCGCATAAGTTCTCCTCTGTGATTTCCTTTGTATCTGCAAGTGATGGGGAAGATACTTGCAATAAGTTGTCGTTACTGCTAATGCGAGTAAGTGCTGCATCCAAGGAATATTCAGGTTGCCAATTCAATATTTGTTTGGCAAGCTTGTTACTGAAGCGGAAATGTTTGAACCTAGCATCAAGTATGACTGGATTAAATATACCAGGCAATCGTGCTTGCCCTTGCAGGACAATTTTGTTGTATTTCCAAAATATCCAAGCAATACTACGCATTAATGTGTAATTAATGGGAATTGTCTTGGGTATGGGCAGTCTACATTGCTTTAATTTCTTGACATATGTCCTTTGAGTGGGCAGGTTGTCATCGACGATATTGATAATTTGACCGATCGCTTGGGGGCGTTCTCCAGCACACACAATAGCATCTGCACAATTCTCTATGTATGTCAAGGGCATAGTTGCATAACCGCCAATTCGCAACCAGAGATTGTCTGTTAATTGACCTCCGAGTAAGGTACTCCAAATATTGTCTTTTCCGTATATCAGTCCAGGACGAATAGTGGTGACTTGTGAATTCTGGTGATTTTGTTGAAATTCGTGGATCAGTTCTTCTTGGATTAATTTGGTTTGGGTATACTCGTCTCGCTCTAAGGGGTCACATTCGATGGCAGAATCTTCTTTCAGTGTTGTTCGGGAGGGAATACGCAGATAGTCGTAGACGCAGAATGTACTAATATTCACTAAACGCATGACATTTGCCTCGACCATCGCCTCCAGTACGTTCTCTGTAGTAATTACTGTGCCTGCAAATCGAGTGTAAAAGTCCCCATCTTTGGCAGCAGCTAGATGAATAACTGCATCGACACCTTGGAGAGCATCAGCAATACCAGCTTTACGGCGCAAATCGATCCGCACTAGCTCTACTGCTGGGTGATTAGACCAAGGTAGTTGGTTCAAATCGCTAGATGGACGGACTACGGCACGGACTTGGTGTCCTTTTCGCAGCGCTTGGACAACTACATATTGTCCCACAAAACCTGAAGCACCTGTAATTAGGAATTTCATTTAATCATCACCTCATGGAATAGTAATTTTTAATTGCCAAAATCTAAAATCTTCCTGTTTCCAGCAGTAATTCATTCACCAACCGATTAGTACGTTCCATATCTTCAAAACTAATGGGTGGGTTTTTCCCTTCAATTAATGCTTCATAAGTTATATCTAAAAGTCGATGTAATCCTTCATAGGGGGTTTTTTGCATAATCTTGTTGCGGAAATTGGTAAATGTTGACCCAATCAAGTCCCATCCATTCATAAAATGATTGATAATTGGGGATAGTACTTTCCCGGCTCGGGGAATCACACACCGCAAGTATGGCTGGAATAAATCTGTTTCGGCATAACCTTCTGACCCCCGGACTATGACGCTAAATGTCTGGGGTGAGGTGTGACTGCTAAAGCGAATTCGAGCATGGGCGGAATTTCCAATCGCGATCGCATCTAAATCATCATACTTGAATAGTTCTCCACCACCATGATTACTCCAAGCAGCACTGACTCGCTCAAAGTCAGGTATAAAACGTACCACTAAGGAACATAAGTGGGTGATAAAGTCATGAACTACACCGGCGGGAAGTTGATGAATGGGGTGGGGCAAATTTTCATCAGCAAAAACTCCTCCATCCCGCACGGGTAGGGCAATTCTCACTTCAACTTCCTGAATTTCACCCAGCATACCTGTTTCCACTAAGTTACTAATAGCTAGGATTTTTTCATTAAAGCAGTAGTTTTGATTTTCAACTAACCAGCACCTATTTGACTTGGCTAAATGCCAAAGTTCTTGAAACTCATCATAGGTTGGTGCGATTGGCTTTTCACAAAATACATTTACCCCTGCTGCTAAACAATCTTTGGTAATCTGTTTGTGGGTATGAGGAGGGGTGAGAATGTGGACTATATCAGGCTTGACATCAACCAACATAGATCGATAATCAGTATAAATCGAGGTAGCACCAAATCGCTGGGCTGCATACTTGGCAGATGCCCTGGAAAGGTCGCAAACACTAACTAAATTGGCTTGTTCTGATTTTGACAAAAAAGTGAGATGTTCTTTAGAAATTGCTCCTGTACCTATTACTGCTGATTTAAGTTTAGTTCCCATAGCTAATTTTCCTCATGAAATAATTTAGTTGATAATCGCCAATAAATACTCTGATTAACTGCCAGAAAACACACCTTTATATTCCACAATTGTGCTTTGGCGTTTCAATAATCGTAAAAGATGAAATTTAATTTGTCCTTGTACCATCGGGTATTTATCGATGATGCAAAATAGAGCATAAAACATAGCGGTTTGGCGATCGCAACCTTTAACAAGGGTCATACGATATACTCGGTAAAATAAATAACTATAAGCTGCTACCAGTAATAGCAAACTTAATCCTTTAGTTGGCAATAAAGTAATCATGGTCAATAAAGGCAAAATCAAGCCCCAAACCCAGATGCGAAGACTTTCCCTCACCCAATGTAGCTCCGGGCTACGACCATGCAACCAGACACCCTCTGCATAAGCATAACCACTGCGGAGCGTTCGCTTCCACCATTGACTGAAATGGGTAATACGAGCATCGTGCCGTGTCATTTCAGCATTAATACGGAAAATTTTACCACCATGCCGACGCAAACGTATACATAGTTCTGGCTCTTCTCCTGCAATCAACTTGGAATTAAATCCTCCCACCTGTTTTAATGCATCCATCCTCATCATCGAGTCCCCACCACAATAGTCAGCCTCGCCAATTGGAGTATTCCATTCAACATCACAGAGTCGGTTATATATGGAGTAACGGGGAAATTCTTCTCTACGCCGACCGCATACTACCACAACTTGAGGTTGGTTAATTAGTTCATTGACTGCACTTTCAAACCATCCCTCTACAATCAGACAATCTCCATCCACAAACTGGACGAACTCAATATCAGGTCTATGGTGTAACAAGTATTCTAACCCTGCATTTCTCCCACGAGCAGCAGTAAAGGGGATAGATAGATCCAATTCAACAACAGCCACACCTAGGGAATGAGCCAATTTCACACTATCATCTGTAGAGCCAGAATCAACATAAACAACGGTGTTTCCTGGTGCGATTACAGATAGCAGACATTTTTTCAGGCGATCGCCTTCATTTCTACCAATTACAACAATGCCAATAGAATGCAATATAATACCTCCTAGAATAATTATTTCACGATTTTGAATTAGAAGTAAAATACATATTTTTGCAAATATGATTTATGGTTGATATTTACCTGATTCATAATATTGGGTTTGATATCTGTATCTGCTTTGGTATGTCCTTACTGAGTATTATTTGATTAACAGTGAAAGCTATTGTTAAAAATAAAACCCAATACAGATTAGCTTGATACAGTAAAAAACTTTCTGTAATATTATTCATACTCAAAAAAAACATAAAAGCTAATAGCCAAATTTCTTCCGGTTTTCTGGTTGCGTAAGCTCGTTTGACAATTTTTGCAAAAGTTCTGAAATAGGTAATTAGGAAAAGTGATAAACCAATTAAACCAAAATCAATTGCTAAATCGAGAAAACCATTATGACCATGAGGTGGATGCCAGCCAGTACCCATTACTTGTCCAATTTCAACTGCATATGGACTATCAGGTGCAAAAAATGCTCCACGTCCAAAACCCAGCCATGGATTTTCCATTAATCTATTTATCATTACACTCCAAATATGTATCCTTCCTGTCAAGGTTGGGTCTCTACCTAAACCAGTTAAAATTTCTGTCCAATAACTAAAAGTTCCTAGGGATAAACAGCCTAAAAGTAAAATTCCTAAATCAAAAAAAATTACACTAATCTTACCTCTCCATCGAAACTTCTGATAGATAAACATGATTACTAAAATTAAACTGAATAATACTAATGCGGTTCTGGATGTGGACAGTATTATCAAAAAAAACAAAAATCCAGAAGCTAAATATTTCCATATTTTTAGATAATTTATCGGTAGATAAAAAAAGGTTAAAACTCCTAAAAGCATAAAACTGCCAAGGGAATTTTTATGACCATATATTCCCTTCCAAGCTCCCGCATGTTCTGTTAAGTGTCTACCAACTTGAGGTAATCCAATTGCACAAATTATACTTAAGGCACCTCCTATTAATAAAGTATATGCAATTAATTTCATTTGCTCTTTCAAGGTAAATCTAATAGCAAAATATAATGCAAAACTGGTCATCATCCAAATATCTCTAATATTAGATAAAGTATAATCTGGAAAAGCTGACCAAATAAAAGAGAAAAAAGCAATGATTGTCAATAAAAATATTGATATATTTTGTCTAATTATTTTTATTGCATTTTGCCAATAGATACAAACTAAAACTGTTGAAACTCCCAATAAAAAAAATCTGATTAATGTAATCAATGATTTCGGGATGACAAGACCTAGGGAATTAGCACCAAAAGCCCCTGAAAAAAAGATTAATCCTAAAATAATAAAAGTATATTCGCTAAGTCTGATCAAGTATTTCACAATTTTATATCCTATATTTTTTTATAAATTTAGTTGCAGCGAATTATTACCATAATGGATATTAAATAACAGTGCTTAATTCATGGCATTTTTTGCTTTTAGCATGTAGCTCTTAGTTTTATCATAATTATAATCAGTTGGGAGTAAAGATTGAGAATTCACATTAATTTAACAATATTTCCTAGCCCCTTTCTTTAAAATAATTTGGGGCTACATACATATTGATTAATACTAGGTATATAGGAGTCATGTTTGATTATTGAAAATATTTTGGCGTATAACCATTGAAAAATAGTTTTTTGAGTCTCAATATGCTTTCAAAATTTGAGCCAGGCTCCTATATTTGGTTTATATTAACTATGATTCATATAACCATTTACCTCATTTTCAATTAACAACATTAATTGTTTACAATAAATTTATTTAGGCAAGTAAGTTGGCTTTTTTACATCAAAATTTATTTGATATATTCTTTAATTAACTTACTACGCCTTTGAAAAACTGTTTTTTCATCAAAATATTGACCAGATAATGCTGCGGAGCTAGTTAATTCACTCAGAAGTTTACGGTCTGAATTAAGTTCAATTAATTTTTCAGCTAGTTTTTGCCAATTATCCATTGGTGCAAATACACCACCTCCATTTTTAGATACAAGATCTACAGGATAAGGACTTTCATAACCAACAATAGGACAACCAGAAACTAATGACTCTACTAAACATCTGGGAGATTCTGGGGTTTTATGGCAAAAAAGAAAAATGTGACTTTCTCTCACTATTTGTAATAATTTCTGATGATTACTTACAAAGCCAACTAAATTTACATAATCGGAAATACCTAAATTTTCAATTAATGATTTCATCTCTGGGATAAGTTGACCTTGACCCATCCAAGTAGCTTGGAATTTGACACCTAGCGTGTGAATATAATGTAAGGTACGTAACCAATCAAATGGACCTTTCATTTGAGCAGCACGCCCTGCATAACAAATCCGCAAAGTAGTTCCAGATAGTAATGAATCAATTTTCAACTTCAGGCTAGCAATATCAATTTGATCTGACTTTTGTGTGTGAATGCTGTACACACAATGGGGGCGTTTGTTGAATGGTGAAAATTCTAAATAACAGTCTTGACCTTGAAAAAGCCCTAATTCACTTTTGGAAATTAAATATTGATGATATGGCTTGATTAAAGGCAAGGTCAAAAATTCTTTAATGCGACGTTTCCAAGGTAAACTGGATAGTATTCTACGCGTAACTTCATATTCTACTGTATCTGTCCAAACAGCATAGGATCTTCCTTGTTTAATAGCTTCTAAACAAGCAACTGCTCCCCAACCTCCAATAAATCCCCACATGTGAAAACAAAGATATTCACATTCTTCTATTTTTTCTTTTAATAATTTTCTTGTTGCTGCATATGTTTGCATAAAGTTTTGCAACCTGTAAGCCCAAGGTAGTTTTACCACTTCGATTTTATCGGCGCAAGGCAAATCGGCGATGGGTTGCCAATTTGTTCCGGAAACTGATGCATCACTTTTATCTAGGATATGTTCTGGTAATGTAATGCAAGCAAAAACAACTCGATCAAAATGTTCTGTCCAGCGCATAAAATCTTGGCAAGTTTGATCATCAAGACCAAATTGACCGTTCATTTCTCTCAGTATTACGGGGTTAACGAGTAAAAGTTTCTCTTTCATAAATCTCTTTCGGTACGAACCCAAACCTGTTGGGGTTTGATTAAAAATTTCAGGTAGACAGGAATTTTTCCCATCACATAAAAAGGAAGAATTAACAGTTGACTTAAAGGTAATTTGTTAGCTGCAAATCCAGCCCAAGCTGTCATAATTGCAGTTAAAAAACAAAATCCAGCCAGCGCTGATATCAGAGCGGGTATCCATGACATACCCACATAAGCAAACAACACAGAAATTACCATTATTGCTAACCAAACGATAACTAGCAAAGATAGAGGGGGAATGCACAAATCAAGGGTACTGATAAATAGGTCAAGCCTTTTTTGATAGATAGCCTGTTTGAGTAAAATTGGAACATAAGTCCCCATCATTTGTAAATGACCGTGTTCCCAGCGAGTTTTTTGACTTTTACTTGCTTGTAATTGCTGTGGTAAATATGCAGTTACTTGTGCCTCTTGACAAAATTCAGGTCTATATCCAGCAATACTCAAGTCTAAACCTAATTTTAAATCTTCAACCAGATGGTCGGTAGCAAGATTGACCTGATTAATTACAGACCAAGGGAAAGCCATACCTGTACCATTCAAAGAGCAAGACTGTCCTAAGTTGCTTAATCCACGGGGACGCACTAAATTGGTGACAATGTTGGATAATTGAGCAATCAAATCTTTTGATGATTGAGAGTTTTTTGGCGCTGTCATCAAATAAGTTCCTTGAATAGGTTTTCCTCTTTTAATGGCACGTTCACTCAATATTTCAATTGTTTTTGTATGGACTGTGCAGTCAGCATCGATAATTATCACTACATCAGGAGGATTTTGTTGAATATGTCTTAAGCCATAATCTAAGGCATATCCTTTACCTCGAAGTTCTAGGTTATGTCGCTCAATAACTGTAGCACCTTTACTGCGAGCTATTTCAGCCGTAGCATCATTACAGTTATCAGCAATAACTATTAAACTATCTTGTGGCTTTAAAACAGGTATTAATCCATCCATTGTGCGAGGGATAATTAATTCTTCATTATGGGCTGGAACTAATATTGTTACCTTAATATTCTGCCAACTTCTATTATTTTGGAAATAATTAATTTGATTATTTATTGGTAAAAGAGCAGCAACACATTCAATTAAAAAAAATGTGCAAATAATAAATAAAAATAGAGAAAGAAATGACAAGATAACACCAGTTACAAAAATAATTGATTGACTAATTGGCATTTGATTAACACCTTGATAATTTTCAGAATTTTTGATGCCTAATGTGAGATGATTTTTGCAGGTACACCGACAGCAGTTGCTCCTGATGGAACATCTTGTAAAACTACAGCATTGGCTCCAATTCTGGCATTATCTCCAATGATGACATTACCCAATATTGCTGCTCCAGAGCCAACATCTACATTTCTCCCTAATTTTGGTGCATCCATAGGTTCTTCTGGATAGCGCATTCCTAAAGTTACACCTTGTCGAATCCTAGAATCGTCACCAATAGAAGCTTGAGCATGGATAACTATTCCTCCTTGATGTTGAATTACTACGCGACGACCAAGATTTGTAGTGTAAAATAGCTCAATTCCATAGGAATTACGTATTTTACGGTATAAAATTCCATAGATAATATTAAAAGGAATTTGCAAAAGTTTAGATTTAATTGTTTTCCTCCAAACTCCAAATCGATGAACAGCTACAGCACGAAATCCGGGTTTTGTCCAGTCACAACCATGTGCTATCCAATCTTCTTTTAATATTTCCCATAGCCTAAAATGAACATTAGTTTTATTTTGGTATGGGTTACCTGAAAAAATTATTTCTACACCCATGATTCACCTCTGATTGATATTGAATTCATGCTTATAAATTGCATATTACTCAATATTATTTGCTTATCCACTGTTTACCTCCAACCACTACTTCATTCACACTTTGATTCCCTCTAGGATCAGCATAATGAAAGTAGTTATTTGACTCTTGCTTCACATTAACGGCATTGGCTACAATTCCTAAGATATTAGCCTCAGAACGTGCTAACAGTGACTTTGCAGATTCAGCACTAGCTGAGTCTACAACTTTTGGTCTTGCTACTAACAACAATCCATCTACCATTTTGCCCAGCACTGCTGCATCAGCAATTCCTGTTAAAGGAGGAGTATCAAATAAAATATAATCAAATTCTGTGGACAAGTTTTTAATTAAAGATGCCATCCCATCAGAATCTATTAAAGCAAGGGGATTAGGAGGTTGAATTCCAGCAGTAAGAACAGATAAATAGTTGGTAATTTTGTTTACTGCTAGTGAAAAATCATCTTGACCAACAATGATATTGCTTAAACCCGATGAGTTTGTCTGACCCCAGAGATGATGCTGTGATGGTCGGCGCATATCTGCGTCAATCAGCAATACTCTTTGTCCTGTTTGGGCTATGACTGTGGCTAAGTTAGCAGCTATCTCTGACTTTCCTTCCCCAGGAACAGAACTTGTAATCACAATTGTGCGAACTTTTTTATGACTAATAAATTTAAGATTCGCTTGCAGCATTTGATGTGCTTCGTGAATTGCTGTGCGAGGAGAAGATGCTGCAATTACACGATGAGATACGTTCTCAGCCATCATCTTTAAGGAAGGAGATACCCTACTAGTTTCAAATTTAGGGATAAACCCTAACATGGTGTAGCCAAAAAACTTCTCTATCTCCTTAGTTGTTTTTAAGGTTCTATCAACTAAATCAACAAAAAATGCTGCGGATACACCCAATAATGACCCAACAAATACACCACCCCCTAATAATAATAATGTCATTTTGGATATTATGGTCTTTTTGGGAATTAGTGCTGGCTCCACTATCCTCGCATTCCCAATAGTTTGCTTTTCTGCTACTTCTATTTCTTGTAATCTAGTTACAAGATTTTCGTAGTCGGTTTTAGCAATAGACAACCTACGTTCTAAATTACCTTGAGATTTTTCCAAATTGGGGAGAATACTTAGCTTTTTCTGATAATTTTCTCGGAGATTAAATAAGGTTTGTAGTTTCTTCTCTAAGCCTTGGCTTTGAGTTGATAATTGAATATATCTTCCTACTATTTCCTCTTTAATTTTCCCCATTTGCAAATTCTTGGGAGAAATATATTGTCTATTACTTCCTAAAGCTCCTTCTATTCGTTTATTTAATAAAGTAGCTAAAGCTAATTCTTGTTTTTTCAAATCATTTATAATTGGATGGCTATCTGTATATTTACCCGTGAGAGTAGCTATTTTAGCTTGTACTTTTTGCTGCTCGTTTAATACTTGTTGTACACCAGGTATTTGATTTAGAGACGTGATTTCTAAAGCTTGTTTATCTGCCAAATTTAATTGGCTCTTCATTTCCGTTTCTTGAGCTTTAATATCTGATAGCCCAGTTTTAGCCTGGTCGATTTGTTCATTTAATTTACTAATATTATTAAGTGCAGCCCTAGATTCTTCAGTTAAATTAACAGTGTTATGTCGAAGTCTAAACAGTCGTAATGCTTCAGTAGCTGAATTTAGTTCTCTCTTGGCAAATGGTATTCTTCTTTTGATAAATTCACCCGCAGCAATAACTTGAGTACGATTAGAAGCAATATTATTATCAATATAAGCTTTCATCAATTGATTAACTACTGCTGCTGCTATTTCCGGATTGTCTGAAGTGTAAGCAACTTTTAATACGTCTGTTCCTATAACTGGTTCTACTTTAACTTTTAGGGATTCAATGTCAAGAGTTTTACCCTTGTCATCTTTCAAGCCTAGTGTATTCACAACTTCTTGTAAAATTGGCTGAGAATTAACAATTACAGCTTGGGTTTCCAGAGGATTACCTTCACGTTTTATCGATTCTAAATCGCCAACTTTACCTCCTGCTTTTGTCAGAGATGAAATTCGATCTGATTTGAAAAGTAGCATTCCACTAGCTTCATATTGAGGTTTTTGTCTTAATACAAAAAAGCCAGATAATCCCACTGAAGTACAAAAAACTGCTGCTGCAATCAACCAACGACGCTTTAAAACAAGCCAATATTGTTGGATATCAAATTCTTCTTCTAAATGACCTTGTGTTTCGATGTTGTGCATAAAATTCCCAAATGTGATTAGCTCATTATTTTGTCTCTCTTTGCCAATTATGCCATTCTACATATTATTTTTATCTAATTAATTAATAACTATATGCTGGTGTAATGAAAAGTCGGATTTATTGTTACTAACAAAAGCTCATATTGAGTAAAAACTGTCTTTTATTAATAAGCACCTTTTTTGAGTAAAACCACCTTAATTGTTGATAGCAAAATTTTTAAGTCCAACCAAAATGACCAATTCTCAATGTACGAAATATCTAATTCAACCCCATCTTCAAAACTATCGATATTAGAACGACCGGAAACTTGCCATAGTCCAGTAATTCCAGGTAGTACTTCTTGACGAATAAAATGTTTAGTTTTGAATTTTTTTACATCTCTTAAAGGAAGAGGACGAGGACCAACTAAACTCATTTGTCCAAGTAATATATTAAAAATTTGAGGTAATTCATCTAAACTATAACAACGTAAGAATTTACCTATTCGTGTGATCCGAGGGTCATCTTTAATTTTAAACAGAATACCATCCTTAATTTGATTTTGTGCTTCTAAACTTGCTTGTAGCTTTTCTGCATTGGTAATCATTGTCCGAAATTTCCAAATTGAAAATTCCTTACCATGTAAACCGACTCGTTTCTGCTTAAAAAAAACAGCCCCAGGAGAATCTAATTTAATGAGTATAGCAATTCCCAAATAAAGAGGAGAAAGTAAAATTAAGAGTATCATCGAGCAAACTAGATCAAAATATCTTTTTACCCAAAAATCAATCCCTGCAATTATTTGTCCTGGAATTGTCATACAAGGAAATTCGCCTATCATACCAATTTTTGATTTTGGATGATAACTTTCAATTTGATTTGGTAAAATTCGTAAAATAATACCAGATGTATGGAAACTCCAGCAAATATATAGACGATTTTTAATGGAATTCCAAGAAATAAAAACTTCTTCTATTCCTTGTTTCCGAAGATAATCTAAAGTTGCTTCTCGGTTATTAAAGTCTAAACAGTTAGGCTCAGATATTCCCTCAACTGTGTAACAATTATCTTGCTCTATAATGCGAATATATTTGTCTTTCTCTTCTGGTTCAGCAATGAGGAAAGCAGAATGCAGGAGCATTTTTTTCCTACGAAGTAAGTTAGTAGCTATATCAAAAATTAAACGAGTGCTACATATAAAAATAATTGAAAAAAGCCAAGATAAAATAAAAGTTAAACGAGATAAGTTTGTATCTGAATTGCCTAGGAAAATAACTAGCAATAAAAAAAGTTCAGATAAAGATATAGCCTGAATCACAGCTATATAATTACGGCGTTTCTTCCCAGGCATATATAATTTATTGATTGCATGGATACTAATACTAACTATAACAATCAGTAATTGCAGAGCAATATTATCTGCCCAATTAAAATATGAGCTATTTCCATACATTAGTGCTAAATTCCACGCCAGATTTATAGCTATACCATCTAGTAAAATCAGTGTCATGATCCGCAATAGCCTGATAGGAAATCCCTTCTGTATGATAGTTTTTCCTGGGGTTCTAATATCTGGCTTAAATGTTGCACTCGGTATAGTTATATAAGACATTATTCGCTTTATCTCTCGATATAATTAATATTATGGAGATGTTGATCAGAAATTATAAATGCTTTTTTAGCGATGCTTTGAAGAAAAGACCGAAAAATATTATATTCCCGATAACATAGGGTTCCCATAACCTCTTTACTTCTGTTAAAAGTTTTACTAACTGCTCCATACCGTTATCTGTCATCCAACACAAATCTCTCTCTATATATTTAATCTATATAGAGATCAAGACAAGCTAAGGCTACTAATCAACAGCTTCTAAACAAGTTACATATTTGCCATATCTGCAAGAATTTGATTCCACTTATGGTTTTGCTAAATAATTTAGATACTTTTGCACAATAGAAAAACAGATTTTCAATGGCTATACTCACTGATTTATCCTTTCATAGGCATAATTTTGCGCATATTAGCAAAACTTGCCCATTCTGTTGACAGTATTC
The DNA here is from genome assembly GCF_900185595.1 of Calothrix rhizosoleniae SC01. Taxonomy (GTDB): domain Bacteria; phylum Cyanobacteriota; class Cyanobacteriia; order Cyanobacteriales; family Nostocaceae; genus Calothrix_A; species Calothrix_A rhizosoleniae. The sequence goes on along the minus strand of NZ_FYBH01000031.1, from coordinate 11,317 downwards.
TCAATTGTATCTACACCAAACAGACTTACAAAAAATGTAAATCTCACACCTATAATCCAGTTAATCAGCTCGATTCTGAAATTTAAAGTGATTGGGTAAATTTATGATTGAGTATTTGCTTAAATTTTCATTCAGTTTTTACTCAACTGGTTCAGTTATCACTACTAGGAGCGAAATTAAGCAAAAGATTCAAAATATTTATTGCTAGATATCAAAAGCTTTAATAACTCCTTTGTCTAGTATATTGTCGAAAAACAACTTGAGATATGTAACTCATAAATATGAAAAGTTCTATCTCCTGTCATTAAATTATTTTTCGACAACAACAATCGACATCAGGGGAAAATAGTTTTTGGCTCATTTCGAAAGGTAGATGACTCATAGTTCAACTCAAATTGTAAATACTTGTACCACACGAAGTCTTGATACAACCCTGATATATTTTTGACTTAATCAATCACAAGAATCATACACTTACTTATCCATTTAGATGTATAAATTTTTGATGAAGATAATAAGCTGAAAATATTATATAGCAAGCAAAAAATACTTTAAATTTTACACTTTAAGTATATTTACTTGTGCAACTTTTGTTTATATATCTATTTGTAACTTAAGTCATTGCTATTATTTGTTATTTGTGAACTTTGTGTGTTGTTTTTAACTGCATAGTAATTTTATATACTTGTATTTTTACTGTTTACTAGTTGTAAAGATATTAGAAGCTGACTTTTCACGGCAAGTCATACAACATCTGTAAAGGCGGTCGGAAAAATAATTTACACCACCAATTATCTAGGTATAATCTTCTTTCCCCCTGCTTGTTGTTCAACAACTTTATTGCTAGGGAGAAGAATCTTTCCTCTCCTCTCCTGGGCTCACGTGTACACACAAGTGGGCTCCGCATAGGTTTCGGGGGTTAAAACCTCGTTAAATCGTCATTGCGAGGAGGAACGACGAAGCAATCGCAAGGTGCTGGGATTGCTTCACTTCGCTCGCAATGACAGGCTTTGAGCGATTTTCGTCTGAGTTCAAAAGCCGCTTACAGGTGGGATTTGAAGACTTCTGTGTACACCGTAGCCTCTCCTGGGAGACGACTAGAAAGCTTGTGGAACTAAAATAATTTTTTTTCTCAACCCCCTTGACAATTAATCTACCTACTAGTAGATTAATTGTATGACAACAAACGATACTCGAACTCAAATCCTAGACACAGCTCAACAACTGATTCAGAAAGTAGGACTAAATGCCATGAGCTATGCTGATATCAGCAATGCTGTAGGTATTCGTAAAGCCAGCATCCACTACCATTTCCCCACAAAGGATGATTTGGTAGCAGCCCTGCTAGAGCGATACAGTCCCTACTTCTTGAGGTTATTTGATGTGATTCTGGAATCTCCTGAATCCCCAGAAATGAAACTGCGTCGCTACTGTGGGCTGTTTGAAGCTACCATGAACAGTGGACAGCAGGATCAAGCCTGTCTGTGTGGAATGCTGGGAGCGGAACTGAAAACTTTAAATTCTCCTCTAAGTTCCCAAGTAGTTCAGTTTTACCGAGACAACCACACTCGATTAGCCCAACTACTACAACAAGGAAGAGAAACTGGGGAATTTCAATTTCCTGGAAGTCTAGAATCAATGGCGATGCTGATTTTCTCTATGTTAGAGGGAGGAATGCTAATTACCAGAGCAGATGGGGGTGTGGCTCAGTTCCGGGAGATGGTTGAGCAATTGATACAAGTTGTCAAAGGATAATTTTTTTACATATTCAACTACCTACTAGTAGATAATCAAGGAGAGATAATCATGGAATTTCACAATCAAGTAGTTTTAGTGACTGGTGGCGGAACAGGTATTGGTAAGGAAGTTGCACGACGTTTCTTAGGGGAAGGTGCGAAAGTAGTTATTAATGGTCGTCGTCAGCAGGTTTTGTCAGAGACTGCACAAGAACTTGATCCATCTGGTGAAAGGATAGCAATTTCGAGGGGTGATATTGGTGAAGTGGAAACAGCCCAAAGACTAGTAAAGACTGCTGTGGAAAGGTTTGGTGGTGTAGATATTTTAATCAACAATGCCGGGATTTTTAAACCGACTCCCTTTTTAGAGCATACAGAGTCTGATTTTGACCGCTACATCAATATTATTCTCAAAGGTACTTTTTTCTCATCCCAGATAGCGATCGCAGAGATGGTGAAACGGGGTAAAGGTGCAATAGTTAATGTTGGTTCCATGTGGGCAAATCAAGCAATTGGAGCCACACCATCCAGCGCCTATTCCGCAGCAAAAGCAGGGGTTCACGCCTTAACTCGCAACTTGGCAATTGAATTTGCTACCCATGATATCCGTGTTAATACTGTGGCTCCCGCAGTGGTGGAAACCCCTGTATATGGCACCTTTATGTCCCCTGAAGAGGTACAACAAGTGCTACCAAGCTTTAACAGTTTTCATCCCTTGGGACGCAATGGACAGCCTACAGATGTGGTGGAAGCGATTATTTATTTGGCAAGCGATCGCGCTAGTTGGATTACAGGGGCAGTTCTTCCTGTTGATGGTGGGGTAACTGCTGGTCGTCAAGCAGCTTGAATGTAACTAATATTACTTCGTGATTAATCAATTTTCCCTACTTCATGATTGCGACTCAAAATCTAAAATCCAAAAATGTCGAGTTTGAGAAATTGAGGAGACAACTATGGCTAGACAATTTACCAACATTGCTTTTACACCGGGAGTGAAAGAAATCCAACGTCGCTACGGTTCCCGTTCAATTTACGAAAATTTTCTCAAGCGGGGAGTATCTGAAGACATCTTGACAGCAAAAGAAACTGATTTCATTGCTGCACGGGATAGTTTCTACATGGGAACAGTAAGTAGTAATGGTTGGCCATATGTGCAGTTCCGTGGAGGAGCAAAGGGTTTTTTGCAAGTTTTAGACGAGAAAACACTGGGATTTGTGGACTTTAAAGGCAACTTACAATACTTGAGTGTTGGTAACTTGTCGGAAAATGACCGGGTTTTTCTCTTCCTAATGGACTATCGTCACCGACGACGATTGAAAATTTGGGGTCGGGCTCAAGTTGTAGATGATAACCCAGAATTAATCAAGCAACTAGCTGATGTTAATTATACTGCGGAACCCGAACGAGTAATTCTGATTCAGGTAGAAGCATTTGATTGGAATTGTCCTCAACATATCCCCATTCGCTATAGCGAAGCAGAAGTAGCTGAAATGATCTCTCCCTTGACTACTCGTATTCAGGAATTAGAAAGCAAACTGGCTGAACTTTCTCAGTAACTATCCCAATTAGAAGTTAAACACTAAGGAGATTAATAGTCATGACTAATACAGTACTGCATAAAACAATCGAAATTGATGGTCTGGAGATTTTCTACCGGGAAGCAGGAGACAAGAACAACCCCACAATCTTACTACTACATGGTTTTCCTACTTCCTCTCATATGTTCCGTAATCTAATTCCAGTACTGGCAAATGAATTTCACCTGGTTGCACCAGATTACCCTGGTTTTGGTGCCAGTTCTATGCCTCATATAGATGAATTTGAGTATAGCTTTGACAAGTTGGCGGAGGTGATTGAGAAGTTTGTTCACAAGCTAGACTTGCAGAAATATTTCCTTTATTTAATGGACTATGGCGCACCAATTGGTTATCGTTTGGCAAGTAAATATCCCGATGGGGTATTGGGGCTAATTGTACAAAATGGTAACGCCTATGAAGAAGGTCTGCGGGAGTTCTGGAATCCCCTAAAAGCATATTGGCAAGACAAAACACCAGAGAATGCCAAAGTCCTGGCGGATAACTTCTTAACCCTGGCAGCCACAAAATGGCAGTATACTAATGGTGTCCGCAATGTGGAAACAATTGCCCCAGATAACTGGTTCCACGACCAATATTTACTTGACCGTCCCGGCAATCAAGAGATTCAACTAGAACTATTTTATAGCTACAGTACAAACCCTCCTTTATATCCCCAGTGGCAAGAATATTTCCGCAAGTATCAACCACCAACCCTTGTGGTGTGGGGTAAAGGTGATTATATATTTCCTGAAGAAGGAGCACACCCATACAAGCAGGATCTGAACAACATCGAATTTCACATCCTTGATACTGGTCACTTTGCTCTTGAGGAAGACCTAGACTTCATTGCTACACGCATTAGAGACTTTGGTAGTCGCAATGTAGCTGAGTGATTAACTAATCCCCTGACTTCTAAGCAGAAGGGCAAGGGGTAGGGGGCAGGGGGCAGGGGGAAAAGAAGATTCTACTTAGGTAATTGGCGGTGCAAATTATTTTTCATCGGGACTGCCTGAAGGCGAGGGGATTCTAAGTGGATAAAAGCAAGTAGCAAGGTACGCCAGTTTAATCGAAAATTAAGTAAGTCGGCACAATAAAACCAAACTATGTGAAGAAAAGTAAATAAGCCTAAAATCCTTGTTCTCCCTGCTCCTTGCCTTATCCAAACGATAATTTTTTACGCCGACCTACTTATACTACCCTTTGAGGAAAAACCATGATTGACCTTTACACCTTTACCACTCCCAACGGACGCAAACCAGTCATTATGCTGGAGGAAGTGGGACTTCCTTACACTTTGCACAAAATTGATATCACCAAGGGAGAGCAATTTACCCCTGAATATATCGCCATCAATCCCAATAGTAAAATCCCGGCGATGATTGACCAAGAAGCGGGAATCACTGTGTTTGAGTCGGGAGCAATGTTGATCTACTTAGCAGAAAAGACAAGTAAATTGTTGCCGGATAATATAAGCGATCGCTTTCGGTTCATTGAGTGGTTAATGTTCCAAATGGCAAGTGTCGGCCCAATGTTCGGTCAATTAGGTCACTTTAAAAGGTCAGCACCGGAAAAAATCCCCTATGCTATCAATCGCTACGAAAAGGAAGTACTAAGGCTGTTTGGGGTTTTAGAAGGACAGTTAAAAGAGCAAGATTATATTGCTGGGGACTATTCCATTGCTGATATTGCTACATTCCCTTGGGTAGCAGCTTCCCAGTATTCGGGATTAGCTTTGGATGACCACCCCCATGTTAAACGCTGGATAGAAACTATGGAACAGCGTCCGGCGGTACAAGTAGGGATGGCTTTACAAGGGCTTTGACATACTCCCTTTGAAATGCAGGGGAGCAGGGGAGCAGAGGGAGTGAAGTAAGTAGTTCAAGTCCAGAAATTGGGTAATTTATTTTTTGGTGTTCCCTAAACACTATGAAACTGGCCAAAGCTGGTCTTGTGTGATGGCAAACCCCCTACAACCCTGGCTCACTTTTGACTTTTGACTTTTGACTTGCTAATGTTCATTTTTAATGGGCATTAGCTTAATTACTCCTCGATGAATGAAAAAAGAATTTTAATCTGGTATCGCCATGACTTGCGTTTGTATGATCATGAGCCAATGTATCGGGCTTGCAAACAAAAGGCTCAAGTTATCCCAGTTTACTGCTTTGATGAACGACAATTTGCTACAACTTCTTTTGGATTCCCCAAAACTGGTGCTTTTCGGGCTCAATTTTTACTCGAAAGTGTTACTGACTTACGTAATTCTCTCTTCGGGCTAGGCAGTAATTTGGTAGTGCGTCGGGGTTTTCCGGAAAAAATTATCCCATCTCTAGCAAGAGAACTAGAGGTTTCTGCTGTCTACTTTCACGCTGAAGTCACCTCTGAAGAGTTAGCTGTAGAATCAACTCTGCAAATAGCTTTATCTCAAATTAATGTCCCAGTCAATCGCTTTTGGGGAACAACTCTCTATCATCCAGATAATTTACCTTTTGGCATTGAAGCAATCCCAGAACTGTTTACAAACTTTCGCAAATCCGTTGAAAAGAAATCCTCAATCCCTCCTTGTTTCCCAACACCTAACAAGCTCTGCAAATTACCAGATATAGATGTGGGAGAATTACCTCAGTTACCTGACTTAGGACTTGCAGCACCTAAGTTTGACCAACGGGCTGTTTTGTCGTTCAAAGGTGGAGAAACAGCAGGATTAGCAAGATTAAATAACTATATTTGGTCACAAAATTGTCTCAAAGATTATAAACAAACCCGTAATGGAATGCTGGGAGCAGATTACTCTTCTAAATTTTCTCCTTGGTTAGCCTTGGGTTGTCTCTCCCCCCGTTTCATCTACGAACAAGTCAAGGAATATGAAGCCCAGCGAGTCAAAAATGATTCTACCTATTGGCTAGTATTTGAGTTACTGTGGCGAGACTTTTTTCGTTTCATCTGTGTCAAACATGGAAATCATATATTTCGCCAATCTGGTTTACAGGGAATCAAACTTACTTGGAAGGAAGATTGGGAAAGATTTAAATTATGGCAAGAAGGTTTGACTGGATTCCCTCTTGTTGATGCCAATATGCGGGAATTAGCAGCAACCGGCTTTATGTCCAACCGAGGAAGACAAAATGTAGCCAGTTTTCTGACCAAAAATTTAGGGATTAATTGGCAGATGGGAGCTGAGTGGTTTGAGTCTTTGTTGATTGACTATGATGTTTGCAGCAATTGGGGTAATTGGAATTATACTGCTGGTGTAGGTAATGATGCCCGTGGTTTCCGCTATTTCAATATTCCCAAACAGTCCAGAGATTACGACCCCAAGGGAGAATATATCAGACATTGGCTGACAGAACTGACTTCAATAGAAGGAAATATGATACACGAACCAGGGAAATTATCTGCCCAAGAACAGAAGCATTTTGGAGTCAGGCTGGGTGTAGATTATCCTCGCCCAATTGTAGATTTTTTCAAGTCCGTAAAAGCAAATGAGAAAATTTATAATGCTGCACTCGAACTAACGAAACAGAGGTAATACCATTTTGAAAAAAGAATGGGACAGATGGGTAGGGCACGGCACCAGTAAGATAATTTTATATACCAAAAGATTGTGGATGTTCCCTACGAAAAATGTATGTGTCGCAAACATTATTTGAATTGGGATGCTCTCAATGCCAGCTTCCCTAGCATTGGGCGAATCTACAGCAAAGCCAACTATTTAAAAACTAGCCAGAAATCCACTACGCAAACAACGCTAGATAGGTTTGACTGCCAAATATTCCATCAGATACAAGTCTATTATCTCTTTGAAATTGTTTGAGAGTTGCTTCGGTTTGAGGACCAAAATCACCGTCAACGCTAACTCTATATCCTTTTTCAAGTAGCCGACGCTGAATTTTTCTGACATCTTTTCCGGTCGATCCGCGTCTTAAGACAATACCAAATTTCGGTCGTAATTCTTCACGCACCCAGACAGTTGATTTTCCTGCTTCTGTATTATCGTGAATTAATTTGGCAATTTCTTGGCTGGTAATACGCACGCATCCATTAGAATCAGGATATTCGGGAACAGTGGGATAGTAATGAAGGGCAATTCCGCGCGCATCGTCTTGAAAACGTGTCACCCATTCGGCTTGAGGAAATTGGCTGAAACGACGTTCGTGGTAATTAACTAAAAATTCGCCTTTAGGGGTGCAATTAGTGCCACCTCTTTTACTAGTTGGAATATCATCACAATCCATTCCGGTGACTCCTTCCCCAGGACTGCAATGGAAAGGACCTTTGGGTTGTACTGCGGCATTTGCCCCCATCCATTCAAGAGTAACTTCCTGTTTCCATAAGTCAACGATAACTTTTGATATATATGTTTGTGTCATGATAAGTACTTATTAATACTAAAGTGTGTTAGCAGTATTCTGCTTTGTCTAAATAAGACTCCAACTCAAAAATCTTGTTTACGTATTTCTAGTTTTTAAATATACGAGTATATAAATTGTCACAGACTTTATCGCAATCAATGGGCGTATTTCTAAACAAATAGATGGACAGATTGGAAATTGTCCTTTTGAGTTTTGCACTCCTAACTAGACTAAAGTCCAGTGAGCATACCAGAAAGGAAAATTTTCCGTTACAATTATTAAAAATAGTTAATATTTCTTCGTATATGTCAGCTCAAACAATCTCTGCGACAGATTCTATGGTTGGTGAATACTGGCAATGGCAGGGTCACAACATCTACTATGTAAAGGCTGGAGAATCTCAACCCCAACGTCCACCTTTATTATTAGTGCACGGATTTGGTGCATCTACAGACCACTGGCGTAAGAATATTAGCGGATTGTGTAACGAATTTGAAGTGTGGGCGATCGACTTGTTAGGATTTGGGCGATCGGCAAAACCAAAATTAGAATACAGTGGTAATTTGTGGCGCGATCAACTGAATGACTTTATTGCAGAGGTCATCGGTAAAAAAACAGTATTAGCTGGTAATTCCTTGGGTGGCTACGCTTGTTTGTGTGTTGCGGCTCAATGTCCTGATGTGGCTGCTGGTTTAGTATTATTCAACAGTGCTGGCCCTTTTAGTGATAACCAATTGGCTTCAGATACAGAGTCTACCAAAAAATCAAAACCAGCAACAAATCTATTTGGCAACTTTCTGCGTTGGACTTTCCGACAAAAATTATCTCAATTTCTTCTATTTCAATATATCCGTCAGCCTTGGGTAATTCGCAATACCCTGAAAAAGGTTTATGCTGACCATAGTGCAATTACTGACCAACTAGTAGCAGATATTCGCCGTCCATCTCAGGATAAAGGTGCATTTGATGTTTTTTGCTCAGTGTTCAGCACACCTCAAGGAGAAAAAAATGATGCATTACTCAAACAACTAATTTGTCCCTTATTAATATTGTGGGGAGAAGCAGACCCTTGGATGAATACGAGGGAGCGTTCCCAAAAATTTCGACAATATTATCCCGAGTTGACAGAGCATTTCTTAACAGCAGGTCATTGTCCCCATGATGAAGTTCCCGAGCAGGTGAACCCAATAGTTAAAGATTGGGTGTTGTCCATTAGCCATTCACCTCTGTAATACATTAGGGCTTGCTGTAAAAGTCTTTTGGTGGGTTAGGGAGTCGGGAGTCGGGAGTGGTTCCAGGCTCTTTGTATCTATTCTTTTTACCAGAAAAAATAACAGATACCAGGATTTTAAACCTAAAATCCTAATTTCCTTGCACTTATTCCCCAATAAAATAGCCTCATTTTATTTATAATGTTTTGGTTACTGACGTTTTAGACTAATTAATCTGCCAGTGGAACGTACATTTAACTCAAACTAAAACTGTGTTAAACCACGCTTATCTTGAAACCCATAGTTCCATGGGTGATATCATGTCCGCCTGATTACTTATGATATAGCCATCCATGCAAAAAGAGCCCAAACTCTTTCTCCCCCTGCTCCCTGCCCCCTGCTCCCTGCACCCTGCCCCTTGCTCCCTGCCCCCTGCCCCCTGCCCCCTGCCCTCTGTCCTCTTACAGTCCTAATGATAAGTATTTAACCGGACATGATATGAAAGGGCACGGCAAACATAATATCTGGGAATATTGAATAATCTTACTGATGTTCCCTACCAGGAAAACTCCAGTTCTCAATCTAGATTGGATTTAACACTCAACTTTAGATCAGAAGTATGAGCAAAACGATTCTGCTGCTTGCAGCCAGTCCTGTAGACCAAGCCAAACTACGCTTGGATGTAGAAGCCCGTGAAATTGATGAAGGCTTACGACGTTCTGTGCATCGTGACCAGTTCCAACTAGAAAAGAAAGGAGCAGTGCAAACTGATGACTTGCGTCGAGCTTTGTTAGATAATAATAATATTAAAATCCTTCATTTTTGTGGTCATGGTACTGGGTCAGATGGATTAGTATTTGAAGACCAACAAGGCAAAGCTCAACTAGTCAGTACAGAGGCTTTGGCGAGTCTGTTCCAGTTATTTGCTGGTCAAATTGAGTGTGTTGTACTTAATGCCTGTTATTCGGAAGTCCAAGCTCAAGCTATTGTTCAGCACGTTGGCTATGTGATTGGCATGAACAAAGCTATTGGAGATAAAGCCGCGATCAAATTTTCTATTGGCTTTTATGATGCTTTGGGTGGTGGAAGGTCTTTTGAAGATGCTTATAAGTTTGGTTGCAATGCAATTCAATCTGAAGGTATTCCAGAACATCTTACCCCTGTCCTAAAAATCAATACTGCATGGAAGTATGTATTAGAGGAGAAATCCAAAAATCCACCCAATATCTCCAAAGACAGTTCTTCAACATCTGCTGAACCATTAGATTTGCTTTCACCAATGAATAAAAATGAGTTACTGGATATCTTAGAGAGAATTATCCAAGCTGAGTTCGATCAGTTGCTCTTTAAACTCAATGTCCCTGGGAACTTAATGCCAGGTTCAGATAAGTCACAAACACAAAGAGCGATCGCTTTGCTTGAATGGGCAGAATCACCAAAAGGATGTGGGTTAAAGAAAATCTGGGACGAAGTATCACCCACTAATTCAAATGAATTCACAACTAATTCATTTGAATTCACACTAGTCACCATTAAGCAAGACTACAAAGGAGAATGGATACTTTATTCTCATCCAACCCAGAGGCAGAATAAGTATTTTAGGCAACACTTGGAAAATGGAATCTCCCTAGATATGGTACAGATTCCACGCGGTACTTTTACAATGGGCGCTCCCACAACGGAAGAAGGTAGCATAGACTGGGAACGCCCCCAACATCAAGTAATAGTTCCATCCTTCTTTATGGGCAAATATCCCATAACCCAAGCACAATGGCGAACACTGGCGAGGATGGTGCATCTCCAGGTTAACCGCGACTTAGATCCAGATCCCTCTTATTTTAAAGGTGATAACCGTCCTGTAGAGAGGGTTTCCTGGTATGATGCAGTTGAGTTTTGCGATCGCCTCTCTAAATATACCAACAGAACTTATCGCCTCCCTAGCGAAGCAGAATGGGAATATGCCTGTCGAGCCGGAACCACCACACCATTTCATTTTGGCAACACAATTACATCTGAATTGGCAAACTATAACGCTAGGTCAACTTACGGCAATGGTGAAGAAGGAGAATACTGTAGAGAAACAACCCCTGTAGGCAGCTTTAAGGTCGTTAACGCTTTTGGGCTATCTGATATGCACGGGAACGTTTGGGAATGGTGTCTTGATGATTGGCATAGTAGTTATAAAGGTGCGCCCACAGATGGCAGTGCTTGGTTTGATGATAAAGATGATAATCTGGCTCAAAAAACTGGTAATGCTGTGCAGCGGGGCGGTTCCTGGGTCGACAATCCTATCTACTGCCACTCTGCGTTCCGCGCCTATAACCATGATGGGGCGGGGCGCGGCGGCATCAGCGACGATTGCGGTTTTCGTGTTGTCTGTGCCGTTGGGAGGACTTAAAAGTAGCCCTTTACACTTTAGGAACGTGGATTAAATAATATGCAAT
>NZ_FYBH01000236.1 GCF_900185595.1 Calothrix rhizosoleniae SC01 | reverse complement strand
ACAATCCATGAAGAATATAATTTCACAATCACTGTTTTAGCTTCATAATAGGAGATAGAAGCATCAGTAATACTACTACTTGGTAAAATTTAGTAATTGTATAATTCTCAAAAAATAGTTAAGTTCTCATTGTTATATATATCTAATACCACTATGTGATTTATGTCACATATTTTTTGTTATATGAATCACTCCTAATACGAATAGTCACTTGGTATAATCATTGCCACAACACAGTTGGCATCACCTTATGAGAACGAATTACTCTATTCGTCAATTAGTCGAAAGAGCCTTGAATATAAAGAAGCTAACTCCTGAAATTGAGAATGAAATTAACTCAGAACTCACGGAAAAGGGTTACATTTCTGATGTTGATTACGAGGCTTTGGAGTTATTGATGACAGAAATGGATGCAGGGCGAATTAAATTGGTTCCCAGCATTTAATAATTTGATAAAAAACTTAACAGATATGAGTACCCTACAAGGGGAAATCAAAAGTCAAAAGTATTAAATCTTCTCTTTTATTATTAAATATACATATAGTTTACAATTGTGCTGTTTGCTATTATTTTTTGCACCGAGCTTGGCGTAAACTGAGCTAGTATGCTTCCACACTTCGCATCTGTTCAGTAGTCAATCGCCATGCAGTTTGCTCAACGCCTAGAAAAAATTCCTCCCTATCTGTTCGCGGATATTAATCGTAAACGAGATGAATTAATAGCTCAAGGGGTAGATATTATTAATTTGGGGGTTGGCGATCCAGATAAACCGACTTTTGCCCATATAGTTGAGGCAATACATCAAGCAATTGATGATAACTCTACTCATAACTATCCTCCCTATCAGGGAATGGATGATTTTCTTCAAGCAACAGCTAAGTGGATGGAATATCGCTTTGGAGTTGTGGGCTTAGACCCTAATACAGAAATAATCTCTTCAATTGGTTCCAAAGAGTCAATTCATAATACTTTTTTAGCCTTTGTAGAACCGGGAGACTATACTTTGATCCCCGATCCTGGTTACCCTGTTTATCGTACCTCTACCATTTTTGCAGGTGGTCAACCTTACAGGATGCCCCTCAAGGCAGAAAATAATTTTTTACCCGACATTGATGCTATCCCGGAAGAAATAGCTCAAAAAACAAAACTATTGTGGGTTAACTATCCCAATAATCCTACAGGAGCTGTGGCAAATTTGGATTTTTTTGGGGAATTGGTAAGCTTTTGCCGACATTACAATATTTTACTGTGTCACGACCATGCTTACTCCGAAATTGCATACGATGGCTACAAGCCACCGAGTATACTGCAAATTCCTGGGGCTAAAGACATGGCTATTGAGTTTCATAGTTTATCCAAGTCTTACAATATGACGGGATGGCGGGTAGGTTTTGTTGCCGGTAATTCTACGGGGATTAAAGGGCTATCTCAAGTAAAAACTAATGTAGATTCTGGTGTTTTTAAAGCAATTCAAAGAGCTGCGATCGCGGCTTTTTCCACCAGTGAAGCCCAGTTACAGTCTTTGGTATCTATATACCAACGTCGTCGAGATGTTATTGTTCAAGGACTACAATCTCTTGGTTGGTCAATTCAACCGCCCCAGGCTAGTCTTTACGTTTGGGTTCCCGTTCCCCAAGGATATACATCTCAAGAATTCACCAATTTATTATTGGAGCACTGCGGTATTGTTGTTCCACCAGGTAATGGTTATGGGAGTCAGGGAGAAGGTTTTTTCCGCATCGCTTTGACCATACCTGAAGCAAGAATGGAAGAAGCAATTCAAAGGATGGATGATGCTGGAATTCGCTATGAAGGGGGAAAGATTAGTAAGTGATCAGGGAAAGAAAAGCAAATCAGTTATGATTCATCTTGCTGCTTTGTTTGCCAAACTTGATGAATGAAGTGATTAAGTTGTTGTTTCGCCAGGGGTTCTGAATCTGCTTGAGGTTCCTTGGCGAGTAGCTGATGAAAATAAGTTATGACTTCTGTGTCTAAAGCCACTCGAAATAAATTTACCTGCCAAAGTAAATCGGATGCATTTCTGAGATCCTTAAGTATTGGTGGTTCACAGCTATTCTCTACCAATAATAAGGGACGTACCCAGCATAAGTTGCGAGCAATCACTAATTGAATTAGTTCTACGTATAAATTCTGGTCGCCATGTTCTAAACACAGAATTTGTCCTGGTTGTAATTCTAGATACTTATCCATACTCACACAGCTTTTCTACTGGCAGCAACAACTAATTGTATTGTGAATGACTCAATGGTAAATTTGCTCAGTTGTGCGATCGCATTACCTACTCCACCCAGGATGATCACAGCTAGAATCAACCTTAATAGTAGAGATATTATAAAATAGATGAATAACTGTTAAGCAAGTGCTTAGCAGTAAAGATGTTGTAGTACAAAAAACTAAAAGCCGTGTCAGTTGAAACTCTAGAAAAATCTTCTACATCCCGTAAACTTGCCCCTCGGTATCGTGTTTTGCTTCATAATGATGATTATAATTCTATGGAGCATGTAGTACAAACTTTATTGACTACTGTACCCAGCCTCACTCAACCCCAGGCTGTTAGTATTATGATGGAAGCTCATACCAATAATATTGCTTTAGTAATTTCTTGTGCTTTAGAACACGCTGAATTTTACTGTGAAACTTTGAAAAATCATGGTTTAACTAGTACCATTGAGCCTGAAGAATAGATGGCTATAGGCAAATGGTTGGGTGAAAAAAGCGATCGCACCCTTGTTTTATATTATCTTCCCCATCAAGTCAGCATTGATTTTCATCAAGTTGCCTTAAAATCGACAGCCAGAGAAGCGAAGGAAACGGTCAACAGCTTTTAACCGTCAAGGTTGATAATTCTGGGGCTAAAGTCTACATCTCCATAATTATTGTCCGATTTCCCGTACAATCACTGGCATGGTAGGTTAACTTAGTATGAATATAAATGTTTCTACTCTAGCTGTCAGTCCAATATTTCTCAGGTTGGGCTGCTTAATTTTAGCTTTATTAGTACTGTGGCTACCTTTAGCGGTGCCAATTTACTTACTTGTAAGTGATAGTAATTTAGCCAGTATTCTGGCGATGGCACTGCTATATGTAGAATTTATCTTCTTAATTAGATGGTGGGGCAAAAAGGTTTATAACCAGCCCCAGATTTTTCGGTATTATGGCTTGGAGTTTGGGCGACAAAGTTGGGTGGAACTAATCCGGGGTTTAGCTATTGGATTAATTAGCATTCTGGTGCTATTTGGCTTACAAGGATTAATGGGGTGGGTATTTTGGATACCTGTAGATGATACCTTAATCGATGTAGCCCTGGAAGGTTTGCTTGTCAGTCTGGCGGTGGGTTTGGCAGAGGAGTTAGTATTTCGTGGCTGGTTGCTGGATGAATTGCAGCGAGATTATGCACCCCATGTAGCACTTTGGGTGAGTGGGATAATTTTTGCAATTTTACATTTTATTAAACCTTTAGAAGTTATCCTCAATAGTTGGACGCAATTTTTGGGTTTAATTGTGTTGGGCGTGACTTTGGTATGGGCAAAGCGTTGGGGTAATGGCAGATTGAGCATCCCCATAGGCATACATGCTGGTTTGGTCTGGGGATACTATATGATTAATGTGGGAGAATTAATTGAGTATTCAGGTAAAGTTCCGGAATGGGTGACTGGCATTCAAGGAAATCCTCTAGCTGGGTTAATGGGTTTGGTTTTTTTAAGTGCGATCGCTCGGTGGGTACGTGGTCAAACTGTGAAAAATACCCCAGTTAACATTCCTTAAACAACTTCCGCGATCGCAGTTCCCAACAAACAGGCTTTTTCTAAGGTTGTTCCATTTAACTTGGCTCCTTCTAATTCTGCACATAGAAGGTTAGCTCCCATTAAATTAGCTCCCATTAAATTAGCTCCCCGTAAATCAGCTTCTTCCAGGTTGGCTTCGCTTAATAATGCTCCTTGTAAATCAGCATTACTCAAGTCAGCACCTTTGAGGTTGGCTCGGGAGAAGTTAGCACCCCGTAAGTCAGCACCCCGCAAATCAACATCTTGCAAGTTGACGCTCATCAAGTTCGCACCACTTAAAAAAGCACCGGCTAAAGATACTTGACTTAATCTCGCACCCATTAAGTTCGCACCGCGCAAATTACTCCCTCGCAAGTCAGCAGTTGTTAAATCTGCTTGCATGAGATTGGCTCCCATTAAGTTAGCCCGCAAATCCGTTCCTATGAGGCTGGCTCCCATTAAGTTAGCCCCTTCTAAATGTGCTCCTTCCAGCTTGCTTTCCCTAAAGTCTGTACCAACCAGTTTCGCTCCGGCGAAATTAATCCGGCTTAAGTCAAGTTGGGAAAAATCTTCGTCTTCTAAATCGCCTCCAGGAAATTGTTTTAGTTCCCCTAATTTAATGGCTTCAATAGTCACGTTGCTTCCCTCCGAATGCAAAATTCAAACTTGGAAATTATTAATGGGTTATAGCCCCACTCGCAAGTAATACTTAATAAATAATAATTAAGTAATCCCGTAATCAGATCTCTCAAAGAGCGATCTCAAATCCGAAACCTCACATGGAAGGGCTGAATTTGATTTATGATTGAGAACTATTAATTGGCTCACCCATGAGATTGCTAGCCAATGGTTCATCTAATAACCACATATTAGAACTGACTTTTGGTATCTTCACCGTTAATTCCATACCCTGTTGTAAACCCATTACTAATAAGGTTAATGTTTCTAACAGTTTCGGGTCAAAGTGATGTGATTGTTGTTTACATTCTTCCAAGGCTTGAGTCACAATCTCTTCTGGATTTGACCGAGATTTTTTCTGCTGATTGACTCGATATTGAAATTCAGCAGCTAATGCCAAAATCCTCGATTCTAAGGGTATCTCATCCCCTACTAATCCGGCAGGCTTACCACTACCATCCCAGCATTCGGTTTGATGGGTAATAATTTGGGCTATAGCCCTTAACCTAGGCATAGTACGTAATACCTGTGTTCCTGGCACTAGAGGGCAACTGGGAGGTACTTGAGGAATATCTGACTGGTAAGTTGATGTACTTTCCAGCACACTTTCTGTTCTCTGTAAAGGATCTATACGATGTAGCAACCCAGCTAGACGCAATCTTTTGATTTGCCAAGCCGGAAGTTCCAACATCTGTGCCATTGTCTCTGAAAGTGTCATCACTTCTGCCGCTGCCATCGGGTTGGTGATATCGGCTGCATCCATGATTTGCGCCATACGTAAAAAAGCTTGGATCTCGTTGGAAATTAAGTTGCGATCCAAGCTTTTGGGCTGAGTATTTTTTTCCTCTGTTTTCAGATAATCAACCACACGAGCTACAACTGTTCCCAACTCTTCTGGTGTAGCTGACTGGGGTTGGATTGTCTGCAAATGAGCTGTTAATTGGTTGGCTAATTCTGGTTGATATTTTTTTATATGAGCGATTACTAACTGGACTGTTTCTTTGACTAATTCGGGCTCAAATGTCCACAGACCATAGAATTTACGCTCTAAATCTGATTGTGGTCTCCCACCAACTCCGTAATCTGACTCAGACAGCTCTTGACAAAGCACCATTGCTGTGTATTTGGAGGAGAAAATAATTAAGTGCCATTCTTGTGCTACTGGGTCACTATGGTCTAAAGACACGAGATTGACATTAGCTAGTTGGCTTGTGGGATGTTCTGCCCATGTACTATCTGAGGTAGCCATAATTCCCACTTGGCTTGATTTCTGGGCAACTTCTGCATACCTTTCAGCTTCTTGTAAATACCATTTGCCCTGTTGGAAGGCAGTAAGAATTAAGGGCTGAGAGTCGTCATGTAAAATGTGATCTTCCAAAGCGTGGCATAGAGAAACCAAGGTGTTTTTGTAGTACACCCCTAATTTAAGTGGTTGATCACTATGACGATGGGAAACTTCCAACTTTTGTAAAATAGAGCCTTCTAACATGGGGTTTTATTAAAAACTATCTGGAAAAGGGCAGAAAAGTCAACATTCTTAGCTTTTCTTATTAAAGCTCTTTTGACATTTATTAAAGTTATAAGCCAATGGGTTTTATGCTAAACCCTATAATTTAATATTTTCGATTATGAGTTAGTGTATCAATTTTGCGGGTTCATAGGGAAGAAATTTTTTATTGTTTTCAGGGATAGGGGCATCATTTCTATGCTCATCACATTATGAATGTTCCCAATCGGTTTAAAAGGCGTTGAACCAATCACAAAATATACCAAAACAATAAAGAGGATAAAGCCTGAAAAATCAATACTTTATCTTTTCTTTCTGATGATTCTTTATGACACACCTACTAAATGTTTTCTTTTTTTTCTATTGGTGCAGATAGTGCTTCTGCCAATGGCGCACAACCAAGCCTTTCTTCCAGGATATTCATTACTTCCCGTCCAAAATCATTGGGATTTTGTCGCCAAGCTTGCAAACACACTTCCCCGAAGAAAGAACCAAGGGGTTCTGGATTCCAGAGTAATTTTTTCGCTGTCCAAGGCATTAAACTCATGGGGTTATACCCTGGTTGGAGAATACCTTCTTTCAAGGCATATGTTTCTAGGTGAGTGTGGGGCTGCAATCCAATAAAGAAAATAGCTGGTTCGACTTTATCTGCACCAAAAATATTTTCTAATTCTCTATGGTAAGCAATGGTTTGGCGAATAGTTTCTGGACGTTCATCAATGACATTAAAAGAGTAGTTCACCGAAACTAAATCATTAAATCCAGCCGCTTTTAAATCTCGGCAATTTTGCAAAACTGTTTTCAGGTTGTACCCCATCCGCATTTTCCGGATCAATTCTTGGGAACCACTAGTAATCCCAATTTCAAAATAGTTCATCCCGGTTTGCACCATCAATTCACACAGCTTTGGTGTCAAATTATCTGCCCTGATGTATGCTGCCCAGTGAATATCTTTCATGCCAGAATCCACTATTTTTTGCAACAGTTCCACTGCATCATCAATGAACTTTTTGGCGGGGATAAATTGGGCATCGGTAAACCAGAAATTGCGAATACCCAGATTGTATAATTGCCGCATCTCAGCTATTATTTCGTCGCTGGGATTAATACGTACCTGTTTTCCTTCAACTACGGTATAAACGCAGTAGCAGCAATTGTGAGGACAACCACGCTTGGTTTGCACACCAAGGTAAAAATCTTCATCTTCTAGGTAATAATTAAACTCAGGCCAAATGCTTTCTATATATTCGTAATTACAGGCAGTTTTTTCTAAAGGAGTGGGTTGTTCGTGAATGAGGCGCTGACGAGGTTTGGTTTCACCAACCACATAACACCTTTCATCCCTAAATTCTTTTCCGCTCAGTAGTTTGGCGAGCAGAGTTTCTCCTTCACCCACAGAGACAATAGTTTCCTGGGGTAGGCTTGTACCCAATTGTTCGTAAAACACACTCACCGCCCCACCGCCAACAACTGCACGGGCATGACTATGATATTTTTGAGCCCATTTTAAGCCACGTTTGATTAATCCCGAGTTGCGCCACAGTTCTACGTAGTAAGCGATAAAGATTCGTAAACCTCCCAACGCCCCACGTAACTTAATTAAAGGATTCTTGGCATAATACACCTCAAAGGCATTTTGCAGTGGATTGCCACCACGTCCTCCTACAGGAGCATAAATTTGAATATCCCGCCAAGAAAAAACTAGCAGGGTGGGCTGAAACTCATCAATACAGCTTTCTAAAGCACTAGAGTAATCTAAAGGAGGCACTGTCCCCAAATCAAAAATCCTCTGTTCTATTTGGGGAAATAATTTGTGGACATGATCGCTCAGATAAACTACTCCAATGGGAAATATGGGATTACATGGAAGGCGAACGTAAAGAATCCGGTTCTCATTCATTGTTATATGGCTATTCAATATATGCTGATTGTGAGAGCAGAGTTCACACAGGATCCCCAAAGTACATAGATGCTGACAACAGCTACGATAAAAGCCCGTGGGTGATTTATGGATTACTTTTATGAAAGCATTATCTACATATCTTTACAATAAC
>NZ_FYBH01000166.1 GCF_900185595.1 Calothrix rhizosoleniae SC01 | reverse complement strand
CTTATAGCTCGAATATTAATTAGTAGAAATTTTGCCTTGGTAACAAAATATGACGCAAGCTTAAAAGTAGCTTGAACAGAAGTAAAGATATGTGAGATCGCTAATGAATTTTACTTCGTCAATAATAAAACAACCTATAATAATGGTAGGCATACGGATTGACAAAAATATATAAATACGCATATAAGCATGTATATGAAAATTCCACAATAAAAGCGATCGCTCTTTGGCAGTATCGCCTGTGGTTAATAAATTATGACAGTCACTATAGACAGTGCTTAAGTTGGCGTTTTTGTAGTTTTGGAGCAATCGCCACCCCTAACTGGAATCACCCAATCCCATGTCTGGAGATGAAAAACTATTGCGATCGTAATCAGTGATTCAACCTCAAAGGCAAGGGAGAAAGGAGGTATTGATCATGAAATTAAGTATTCTTAAACGTAAGCTAGGTGTAGTTTTCGCTAGTGCAATATTAACTTTAACTAGTAGTGCTTTGCCTACATTAGCTGTCACAATTAATGAAGCTGATGTTGATAGTGCTGGGACAAAAAACAACACAGAAGTAAGTCAGGTTGAAACCGAAAATAATTTAATTGCTCAAAGACGTAGAGGAAGAGACGAATGGCGCGAACCATGGGACGGACGAGGACGCAGAGGTAGATGGCGCGAACCATGGGATATCCCCAGACAAGGCAGATGGGGCAGACGATATAGTTATCGAACAAGAAGGTGTTACAGAATAAGTCGTAGAAGAGAGCGTTGTCATATCTATCGGTGTGTAGTACGTAGAGGAAGACGACGCAGATGTTACAGAATCAGAAGTTGGACTAGACGTATACGATATTACTACTAATATATGAACTGTAGATGTGCCTTGCCAATCCATTAGTAGTAATGGTTGTTCTCTCAGAATCTACATACATATTCCTGATTACCTTATTACCATCGCTGAGTTAAAGCCTGTAAGGTGAATATATAACCTACAGGCTTCAACAATCCCATGACCGATTACTATTGGAATATACAGCACTTTGCAGGTAAATGAAGTACAAAGCTAAATACAAAAGCTCTTGTGGGATGGGCATCCCTGCCTGTATGAATGTACGTTCAAGCAAAAAACTATAGATGATGTATACTCAGTAGAAATACTGCCACAAATACGTATTAGTCTGTCATTATTCAGGACTAGGTTATCGTAGTTTAGCTGTAACTTTATTCAGGTACAAATTGGTATTCCAGCAAGTTACCTATGGAGCAAAATAAATTCTCTAACAAAAATCGACTAAATGAGTATGAACCAAGTTACTTCGTTTAAACTTGCTATTTCACCAAGTTTTCCGACTTATGAGCGTGAAATGCTGCTAGCTGTTTTAAAAAATGAAGCTACCATAAAAACTCCTGAAGAACGTGTATTTAGCATAGATGATTACATCGTTATTGTGACTGCTGTAGGAGCCACGATTGGTGCTATTGGAACTGCGGCAAAAGCGACTAAGGAAATTGGAGAATTAATTGAGAAGATTATTGAGTGGAGAAAGCGCCTTCGTAAAAAAGCTATTGAACCTGAAATAAAATTAGAACGTTCTGGACAAGACTCACTTGATCTAAGAACTGCTACAGATGAGGAAATTCGTAGATGGTTGTCACTGTAATATCTTCAGAAGCAGAAGCTGGAACAAAATTTTCTCTTTCTTCAGATTTAATTCGGGAACATCCCACTTTGGCAAAATTTTGTAGTGACATTTTATACCATTTTGAAAAAAGAATGCGGCAGATGGGTAGGGCACGGCATCAGTAAGATAATTTAATATCCCAAAAGATTGTAGATGTTCCCTACGAAAAATGTATGTGTCGCAAACATTACTTGAATTTGTATTATTTTTTCATAGAATCGTAAAAACTGGGATGTACCCTTTAATTCCTTATTTAGAACTAAGAAATTAGGGATTTAGAACTAAGAAATTAGGGCGCGGACATTGTTGAAAGCCCAAACCTCTGAATAGTAAACTTATTACTTATTACTTACCCGTAGCGCTATACTTTTGTTTAATTGAGAGGTCAAAAAAAATAAGGCGGGTATTACCCACCTTACTTATAATTTTTGTGAAAAATTCGACCTGAATAAATTACGCAAAGGTTGCAGTTCTCACATCATTTTTTGCCAAAATATCTTGCAATTCTTCCGCATCCACGGTTTCCTTTTCCATTAACATATCCGATATTTGGTCAAGGACGTGACGGTTATCTTCAAGTACTTGTTTAGCTCGTGCATAAGCCACATCAACTAATTTACGTACTTCTTCATCAATGGCTGCCGCAGTTTCTTCGGAAAAGTCACGCTCGGACATAATATCGCGCCCCAAGAACATATTACCTTGCTGACGACCCAATGCCACTGGTCCTAAACGATCGCTCATGCCAAATCTAGTTACCATTTGACGGGCAACTCTGGCTACCTGTTGCAGGTCATTAGAAGCACCAGTAGTAACTTCTTCATCACCAAAGATGATTTCTTCAGCTAAACGACCACCCAATGCTACCGCCATTTGGTTCTCCAAATAGGAGCGGCTGTATAACCCAGAGTCCATCCGGTCTTCACTAGGGGTGAACCAAGTTAAACCGCCAGCACGACCGCGAGGAATAATGCTAATCTTTTGCACAGGGTCATAATCTGGCATTAATGCACCTACTAGGGCATGACCAGCTTCATGATAAGCAACTAACAGCTTGCGTCGTTCGCTCATTACCCGGTCTTTCTTCTCTGGACCAGCTAAAACGCGATCGATAGCATCATTAATTTCATCCATAGAAATTTCTGTCAGATTCCGCCGTGCTGCTAAAATTGCAGCTTCATTCAGCAGGTTAGATAAATCTGCACCAGTAAATCCAGGGGTACGGCGAGCAATGCGATCTAAATCAACGTCCTTGGCTAGGGTCTTACCACGAGCATGGACGTTAAGAATTTCCACCCGTCCGGCGTAATCGGGACGATCTACAACTACTTGACGGTCAAAACGTCCGGGACGTAACAAGGCTGCATCCAAGACATCAGGACGGTTAGTAGCAGCAATGATGATAATACCTGTGTTTCCTTCAAAACCATCCATTTCCGTGAGTAACTGGTTGAGGGTTTGTTCCCGCTCGTCATTCCCACCACCTAAACCAGCACCCCGTTGACGACCAACTGCGTCAATTTCATCAATGAAGACGATACAGGGAGCATTAGATTTAGCTTGTTCGAATAAGTCACGGACACGGGATGCACCCACACCCACAAACATTTCCACAAATTCGGAACCAGAGATGGAAAAGAAAGGAACACCAGCTTCCCCAGCTACAGCACGAGCTAGTAAGGTTTTACCGGTTCCAGGGGGTCCAACTAACAACACACCTTTGGGAATTTTTGCCCCAATAGCAGTGAAGCGATCGGCATTTTTCAAAAAATCTACAACTTCGTTCAGTTCTAGTTTTGCTTGCTCAATACCAGCCACATCACCAAAGGTAACTTGGGTCTGGGGTTCCATTTGTACTCTGGCTTTAGACTTACCAAAGTTCATGGCTTGGCTACCAGGACCACTTTGAGCACGACGTAGCAAGAAGAATAGACCTACTAGCAGCAGTATGGGGAAAAATAAGCTACTCAGTGCTTTAAACCAAAAGCCGTCATCACTTTGAGGTAATACGGAAATATCAACACCCTTGGAACTCAAGGTTTTGATTAGGTCTGGATCGTCATTAACCAAAGTTACCACTCTTTTGCTGGTATCGTCTTTGGGTGTAACTAATGCCTGTTTGCGATCAGCACTAATACTGACTTTTTCTACCCTATTATCGTCAACTGCTTGAATAAATTCACTATATCGCCATGTTTTTCTGCTTTCGGGCTGCTTATCCAAGAAAGCTGTTCCCAAAGCTATTAGAACGATAAAAAGCAGTGCGTATAGCCCTGCATTTCTCCATCTTTTATTATTCACTGAGGTTCGTCCTCCTAATATTTTTTTCTAAGTCCGCGCTGTGTCTCTAAATAGAGGGGGGCATTATTAAGAATTATGTTAACTTATTTTAAGTTATACCAGAATGTGTACCCATTATGCTAGAAACATCTCCCGTAATTGCTGCCCTATAAAATGAGCAGAATTATATTTTAGCGAGCTTGAAGGGTGAATGACCGTATGTATAGGAATAATTTCGATGACACTGTTACTATAGGCGATCGCTGATAATCCCTGGGCTAATTCCATTGTCCAAGGTTCTTCTCTGACTTGTTGCTGCTGATTTACTAGGCAATGTAAAATTTGCGATCGCATAATTCCTGGTAAAATTCCTGCTGTTAGGGGTGGTGTCCACCAATAACCATATCCCCAGCCCCAGAGATTACCTGTACTAGTTTCTAGCCAATTTCCAGCAGCATCGACTAAGATAGCCTCTTGAGCATTTAATTGTTGGGCATCAATTTTGGCTAACCAAGGACTAAGGTAGTTCCCGGTTTTATGAGTGGGTAGGGAACGCTGAAATTCTGGTGGTGTCAGCCTAGCTACAATTCCTAAGTTTTGTTTTTGTGCTAAATCTAATGGTAATTGTCTCCCAGTTATCCATTCCCTACCATCAGGAAAAATGGTAATTCTCAGAACTGGGAATTGTTTCATTATTAATTCAGCACCTTGACGCAATCGCCCTTCATCTGGTGGAGACCAACCAAAAGACTGCAAACTCAATTTTAAGCGATTGCAATGGGTATGCCATTGAGTTAATCTACTATCCAGAGAATTATCATAAACACGGAGGGTGGTAAACACCGTAGCACCGTAGATTAAACCTGGATCGTCAATGGCTAACTCCAGAGTTTGAGAATTTACTAATTGTCCGTCATACCAATAAATAATAATTGACCTCAATCTTTGACTGGTAATTGGATTGCATTGGTGCCATTCGGTCTAGTAATTACCTTTCCTCCTAAAGCTTCTATTTCTCTGATTGCTCTTTCCTTACCCTTTTTATCGACTTGATGATTCAATATCATCGCCCAAGCTGCCACTTGAGCTTGTTTACTATCAGGGTTTTTACTGATAAACTCCGATGTTTTTCGAGAAATATCTGCTACTATTTTACTCTCTTCGTCAGTATAAAAACTAGCCCAACGGGATGCATTCAGGAAAGATGTTTTTGCAGCTTGGGTATCACCCAAAAACAGCAGTTCATCAATACCTTTATAGCGCCATACATAGTAAGAGCCGTGAGGAAGTTTAGGTTTAAGAGACATGAGACCCTTCTCAGTTAATTCTACCGCTCTTTTGGGCATGGCGGCATACATGGAAGTACTGGTAGAAAGTCCTAAATAAGCTTGGAGAAAACGTGGATCGCGATCGAGAATAACTGTAAAATATTCAGGACTGAGGCTGTAACCTGTTTTTTCACGAGCTACCTCATCACCGAAATAATGTAAAAAACCAATATATGCCCAGTTAGCAATTAAATTAGCATATCCCAAGCTAGGTAATCTTTGTAAAAATTGCAGACGGAGTTTTTCCGATTTTAGCTCTCGTTGCAACCTTACAGTGGAAACACTGTCTTGAATTTTGAGCATGGTTTGCATTCGTGGAAATTGTAACCCACCCACACCTAACATACACACACAAACCGCAAACGATGTACCAATAACTTGGCGAGATATAGGAAACATCAGGACTAATGACTGGCAGACTACAGGTACATAGTTCCCGAAAATCTTGATGTAGTAACAACAACTTTGTTACCTGGAATTTCCTTCAAACAAATGATAAATCAATATTTTTCAGCTATTCAGCAGACCCTAAATATATTTCTCTGGTCTGATATCCCCACACCAACTACTTTTTCTCTTTTTTCAGCAAGCCCTATTTAGCTCTTATGAAGTGATTTGCAAGATTTTGTGATTTTTATCCTCTCATTGGAGATTTATCCTAGTATAAACAAGTAACGCATGGTTCGCTCATTGAAAATCGAGTTAGGAAAAATGCAGAACGAAATGATCATGGTTTTAGCCTGTGATTCAAATATACTCTCGTCCCAACTTTGTGCGATCGCATAAAAATAGAGTTTTTAAAGTGGGGTGGTAGTTCAAGACAAATTTAGGAAAGTCACTAAAACCATTACTACACCTATATTCTATGTTTTTGGGCAATTTCTCGAACTCCAAAAAAATGGGCAAACCGTACGAAGTAAGTGATCAAACAAAAATATTTACCATTATGTATGAACTACGCGAAGTAATCCTAACCCTTGTGATTGCTAAATCCTGGTGGACACCCTCCGCGTTAAGCGTTCGCGCAGCGTGTCTGTAGGACTCAGCTATACCGTAGGCTTTACGTTTCACTCCGTTACACTCACTTCGGATATTGTCTACTTAATTATGTTTCACGATTTCGTTTTACATATGT
>NZ_FYBH01000336.1 GCF_900185595.1 Calothrix rhizosoleniae SC01 | reverse complement strand
CTTACGTAGAAGTTCAAGATACTGGTAGTCAAATTCGTCTAGATGTCCATAACTTAATACGTAAGGTTAAGGATAAGGAAGGTAACGATAAAACTATTCTCAATGACGTTTCTTTGGTGATTGAGCCGGGACAATTAGTGGCTTTAGTCGGTGGTAGTGGTGCGGGTAAATCCACCTTAATGAAGTCCTTGTTGGGTATTGAGCCAGTGTCTTCTGGGGTTGTGTTCCTGAATGGGGATAATCTACGGCAAAATTGGGCTGTGTATAGGACTCAAATTGGCTATGTACCCCAGGATGATATTGTCCATCCAGACTTGAGGGTAGCAGAGGTTTTAGCTTATGCTTGTCGACTACGCCTACCACCAGACACGGATATAAACCAGGTAGTAGAAACTACTTTAAAACAAATTCAATTAACCCATGTCAAGGATAACTTTATTCGTAACCTCAGTGGTGGACAGCGCAAACGTGTGAGCATCGGGGTGGAATTGCTGGCAGATCCCAAACTATTCTTTCTGGATGAGCCTACTTCTGGTTTAGATCCGGGCTTAGATAAGGAAATGATGCACCTGTTGCGAGATTTAGCAAATCAAGGGAGGACAGTAGTATTAGTTACCCATGCCACTGCCAATATTGAAGCCTGCGATCGCATCGTTTTTATGGGGCGAGGTGGTAAATTATGCTACTTTGGTGCTCCAGGAGAAGCTCTGAATTTTTTTGAAATGCCCTCTGGAGATTTCAAGTACTTTTCCGATATTTACATTAAACTTGATCAGGGTAGTTCTCCCCAGAAAGTGATTGAAAATGTACAATATTGGGCAGATAAATATGATCATTCTTCCCAATGTAATCGCTACGTAAAATCTCTATTAAAATCAGGACAAGGCACGAGGTTTAAAGCAGACCACAAGGTGCATACAGGAATATCTCCCCTGAAACAACTGTGGTTGCTTTCCCAGAGATATCTCCAGTTAGTAATACGCGATCGCACGAGTTGGATTTTTTCCTTAGTTTCTGGACCAATTGCGATCGCTTTAACAGCTTGGATATTAAGAGATGACACTCCCCTAGGAAAACTTAAGACCTTAGAAACATCCCAAAATTCACTGGCATTGAAGGTATTATTTATATTTGCTTGTATCAGTATTTGGGTGGGACTTTCCAGTTCTGTGCGGGAAATTGTCAAAGAAGCAGCTATTTATGCGAGAGAAAGGTTGATTAATTTGGGTTTAGTTCCCTATTTGGGTTCTAAAATCTTAATTCGTTCTGGTTTGACTTTACTACAAACCCTCTTGATTGTCATAGCTGTTCTCATTGGTTTCAAATCACCAGCATCGGAGTTATTCCCTTGGTATTTAGGTCTAGGAATCACGGTTTTTTTGAGCCTCTTGGCTAGTGTCAGCTTAAGTTTGATGATTTCTGCTGTGGTGAAGAATGAAAACGCCGCAAATAGTATTCTACCTTTAGTTATGATTCCCCAGATTATTCTTTCAGGGGTTTTATTTGAGTTGAAGGGTATTCCCGCCAAATTGGGTTGGTTGACAATCAGTCGTTGGTCAATGGGAGCATATGGTACTTTAGTGGATGTCAATAAAATGATTCCGGCAAATACTCCAGAAGAAATTATTAAAGCTTCTGATGTTTATAATGCTACTTGGAAAAATTTGGGTTTAAACTGGGGAATTTTGGTTGCTCACATGGCAATTTATCTAGTGGTTGCGTTGATATTTCAAAAGCGTAAAGATGTTGTCTAAGGGATATTGAGAGAAGCTATCCCACCGACGGTTATTACACTTATTGATGTACCGGGATTTCAATTATAAACTCAGTACCTTTTCCTAATTCAGAATTGCAGAAAATCTTTCCTTTGTGGGTTTCGGCAATAATTTGATAGCTAATCGATAAACCTAATCCCGTTCCTTTACCAACTGGTTTAGTCGTAAAAAATGGGTTAATGATATTGAAGCGCACTTCTTCGTTTATTCCTGTTCCATTGTCAGCAATGCAGATTGAACTTCTAAGTTCGACATTAAGTGGAAATAACTAAAAGTAGTAGATATCAACACCACAATAGTTATTCGTAGAGCCATATTCCGAAGAATCTTTCTGGTGAGAGAGGATTTCTGTATTGACTTTAAAAGACTTTTTAAAAAATCCTTAGAAAACAAGCATTGGATAAAATTAGTAGCAGGCATGAACAACTTGATACAACCGTTCATTAGTTAATGTACCCAAATTGCCTGCAACAATTAAACGAAGGAAGTAGGAGGAAGAAAGCCGGATTAATTACTGTTAACAATTATAAGAAGGGCTGATTTTAACTATGAGTTATGTGAGTACTAGAGTACTATCAAACGGCGATAGCTGCGGTGCCAGTTGCGTAAGTCCTGACTGTTAAAGGTAATGCTATAGTTGTTCAGGATGCTCACAATTGAGTCGTTTTGTTCAGCTTAAATATTGCACTATGATTATGTTCCTAAATCTAAGAAAATAAAAACTGGAAACAGATTCTCCAGGGTAATTACTTATGACACTGAATCGACGGCATTTCCTATTTTTACTGGGAACCACCGTAGGAGCTTTTGCCTTAGATGGTTGTGCTTTAGCAGAAGAGACTAACCCTAATTCTACACCTACAACTCCACCCAGCCAACCAGGGGGTGCGATCCAATTACCTCCCCTACCTTACGCCTACGAAGCACTGGAACCACATATAGATGGTAAAACTATGCGTTTCCACCATGATAAACACCACGCAGGCTACGTCAGAAATCTCAACGCCGCATTAGAAAAACATCCAGAACTCAAAGGTAAAAATGTAGAAGATTTACTCAAAGACCTTAACAGTGTACCAGCAGATATTCGTACCACAGTGCGTAATAATGGTGGTGGTCATGTTAATCATTCCATGTTTTGGAGGGTCATGAAGCCTAAAGGTGGTGGAGAACCTGATGGTGCGATCGCATCTGCTATTAAGAAAGATTTTGGTAGCTTTGATGAGTTGAAAAAGCAATTTAATACAGCAGGTGCCAAGCGTTTTGGTAGTGGTTGGGCTTGGTTAGTGTTAACAAACTCTGGCAAGCTGGAGGTGATGAGTACAGCTAATCAGGATAGTCCTTTTAGTCAAGGGAAGTATCCTATCATGGGTAATGATGTGTGGGAACATGCCTATTATTTGAATTACCAAAATCGCCGCAAGGATTACTTAGAAGCTTGGTGGAATCTGATGAATTGGGAAGAAATTAATCAACGATTTGCCACGGCTAAAAAGTCAATTCAGGCATAAATTATTACATATTCAAGTTTCATTTAATTTACGCAAATAAACCCGGTTTTGAGGAGAAATAATTGGTTTTAATCATAGATGTTTCTGAAAAGCCGGGTTTTTTGATCAAGACATTCCTGCTTCTGCATACTCTTGTTTAATCATCTCAAATACATTTACAAGTTCAGCACCAGCTTCCTCTGATGTTTGTCCCCAAGCATGACAACCGGGAATCGCAGGAACGTATGCAACAAATGTACCGTTATCATCGGGACGAATTACAGTAGTGTAGTCGGAGAGAGACTTCATAAAATCGCAAACTCTGTATACTGACGTTTTTCTGGAGAATGAAAAGCTAACACAATATCACTTTGATGCACATCTTCCCTTAGCAAATCAGTCGCAATACCTGATTCTGTCCAATCTTCCTCAATATAAATTTTGTCGTTTTTAATCCTCACATAAACTGTAATGCCTTTAATCCTTCTTCCTTCTTTCCAACCAACAACCAACCAAAGATATTGGCTTCTTTCATCGTCAAAAATCAACTCTTCATGCCTTATAAATTAGATACTGTCCTAATGCTGTTTCAAAATCACGCATAGGAGAACGACTCAGAAAACTTTTAATTTCAATAACAATTTTCTCCCCCTCTCTACTCGCAGCAATTGCTTTTTCACCAGCAAGATCTGCAAAAAATTTAACCTCTTAGTATTTGATTGGATAAGGATCGGCAGTAATTATCCAACCATCTTTAATCAAAGCATTTTTAACTACATCATGGTAAATATCTTTTGCTGGCATTATCACCCTGACAATATAAATTGGGATTACTGCGGTGCGTTAGGCATAAAACCGTAACGCACCCCAAATTAATTACTTCACTGCAGTTGGCATACCCAAAATATCCTCAATCTTCGGCATTTCCTCCAAAGGAATCACCCTACCTTCATCCTCAAAATCAGCAATTTGATCAAAATTCAAATACCGATATAAATCATCAGCAAAGGGATGAATTTTCTTCGCCACAATATCCATATATTCTTGCACCGAAGGCATCTTTCCTAACAACGCACAAACTGCTGCTAATTCCGCCGAGCCAAGATATACCTGTGCTCCTTTACCCATACGATTATTGAAGTTTCTCGTAGAGGTGGAAAACACCGTTGCACCATCTGCAACCCTGGCTTGATTCCCCATACATAAACTACATCCCGGCATTTCTGTTCTCGCACCAGCCGCACCAAAAATACCGTATATCCCTTCCTCTTTCAGTTGTTTTTCATCCATGCGGGTAGGAGGACATACCCATAAACGAGCGGTAACTGCACCCGCACCTTCCATAACTTTTGCAGAGGCGCGATAATGCCCAATATTTGTCATGCAGGAACCAATAAAGACTTCATCAACTTTGTTACCTACCACCTCTGATAATAATTTCACATTATCAGGATCATTGGGTGCAGCAACAATGGGTTCGGTGATTTGGTTTAAGTCAATTTCGATGATTTCTGCATACTCTGCATCCCCATCCGCCGCCATTAATTCTGGCTTGGCTAACCATTCTTCCATCTGAGCCACACGACGCATAATAGTCCGGGCATCTGCATAACCCCGTGCTACCATGTTCTTCAATAAGGCAACATTAGAACGCAGATATTCAGCAACTGTCTCGGTACTTAACTTAATGGTAGAACCCGCACAGGAACGCTCTGCTGTTGCGTCGGTAAGTTCAAAGGCTTGTTCAACTTTTAAGTCTGGTAAGCCTTCAATTTCCATAATTCGTCCGGCGAAGACATTTTTCTTATTTTCCTTCGCTACCGTTAACAAACCTTTTTGAATCGCGACGTAGGGAATAGCATTAACAATATCTCGCAGGGTAATACCGGGTTGTAATTCCCCCTTAAAGCGGACTAAAACGGATTCTGGCATATCTAAAGGCATAACCCCCAAAGCTCCGGCAAACGCCACTAAACCGGAACCTGCGGGGAAAGAAATACCCAAGGGGAACCGGGTATGGGAGTCGCCACCAGTACCAACGGTATCGGGTAACAGCATCCGGTTTAACCATGAGTGGATAATACCATCCCCAGGACGCAAAGCCACCCCACCCCGTTGGGAGAAGAAATCGGGAAGTTGGTGGTGGGTTTGAATATCCACTGGTTTGGGATAAGCAGCAGTATGGCAAAAACTCTGCATTACCAAATCAGCAGAGAAACCCAAACAAGCCAATTCCTTTAACTCATCCCTGGTCATTGGCCCTGTGGTATCCTGGGAACCGACGGTAGTCATCAGTGGTTCACAGGACATTCCTGGGCGAACTCCAGCTAAACCACAGGCTTTACCTACCATTTTTTGGGCAAGGGTATAACCTTTACCAGTGTCAGCAGGTGGGGTAGGACGCTGGAAAATATTGCTAGTTGATAAACCTAATGCTTGGCGGGTTTTATCAGTAAGACTGCGTCCAATTAATAAGGGAATCCGCCCTCCAGCCCGGACTTCATCGAAGATAGTTTCAGGTTTGAGGGTAAAGGTGGAAATAACTTCCCCGGCTGCGTTGGTAATCTCACCTTTGTAGGGATGGATGGTAACTACCATTCCTGTTTCCATCTGAGTGACATCACACTGAATCGGTAAAGCACCCGCATCTTCGGCAGTATTAAAGAAAATTGGGGCAATGGAACCACCTAAAATATATCCACCCGCCCGTTTATTGGGGACAAAGGGAATATCATTACCCAAGTGCCATAATACTGAGTTAATGGCTGATTTCCGGGAGGAACCCGTACCTACTACATCCCCGACATAAGCAACGGGATGCCCTTTCTGCTTCAATTCGGCAATGGTTGACAAACTTCCCACCTGCCGTGATTCTAACATCGCCAGGGCATGTAAGGGAATATCTGGGCGCGTGGTGGCATGGGTGGCGGGGGATAAATCATCGGTATTAGTTTCCCCTGGAACTTTAAATACGGTAACTGCGATCGCTTCTGGTAAAGTGGGGCGAGAAGTAAACCACTCAGCATTTGCCCAAGAATTTACCACTTGCTGGGCATAGGCATTATTACTCGCCAATTCTAAAACATCGTGGTATGCATCGTATACTAGGGTAATCTGTTTTAGGGCTGTGGCTGCGGTTTGGGCGAGTTCTGCCTGTTCCGATTTGAGTAATTCTATGAGGGATTGCACATTGTAGCCACCCAACATTGTTCCCAACAACTCAATGGCGTATTTAGGGGAAACCAGGGGACTAGTAATTTCTCCTTTCGCAACCCCAGTTAAGAATCCAGCTTTAACATAAGCTGATTGGTCTACTCCAGGGGGAATTCTATCACGTAACAAATGCAGTAATGCTGCTTCTTCACCCGTGGGGGGATTTTTCAATAATTCGCACAATGCCGATGTTTGTTGTGCATCAAGCGGTAAGGGGGGGATGCCTAGGGCTGCTCTTTCATCAACGTGTTTGCGATATGATTCCAGCATTATGCTCTCCAATTATTCAGCCAAAGTTTTTCTATTGTTAACGGTTCCTTCCCTAGCTTCGTGGGTATTTCCCCTCATAAGTCTTCACAGATAGGCTTAACAAGCAGTTAGTAAAGGCGATGGGAATCATTCTACTTGTTTACAGAAACAGGTTTTTTAGCTTCCAGGGCAGTACTAGCAGTTTGTTTCTAGCAAGAACCTATACTTATCACTGTATAGCCACTTCCGCTCCTCAAGCCTTTTAGAAGTAATTCCTGTTTATGGGTGGTCTTTTTATATTTCCACCTATTCATAAGATAAAATATATCTTCTGTTTGTTGCATCCTACTTGTTTTAATATATGACCACAACATACACCGTTGAACTTCAACACCAAGGCTCAATTCATACTTTACAAGTTCCTGAAAATGAAACCATCTTATCAGTGGCAGATGCAGCTGGATTAGATCTTCCTAGTTCTTGTAATGCAGGTGTTTGTACAACTTGTGCCGGTAAAATTACTAACAGCGGAACTGTGGAACAAACTGATGTCATGGGTGTAAACACAGAACTACAGGAACAAGGTTATGTATTGCTTTGTGCGGCTTATCCTCGCTCTGATTTAAAAATTGAAACAGAAAAAGAAGATACTGTTTATCAATTACAATTTGGAAAAGAATAAGCAACCAAAATTATTGTTCATGGTTAGTAGTTAGTCATGAATGGTTAACAAATAATAATTCATACCCTAACTACTGACTGTAAATAGTGTATTGTATAAACAAAAACTGAGAGTTGAAGTCAATGACTACCCATTTTATTACTGCGGAAATCGATCTGCAAGAAACCCCAACTGAATTAGAAAAAGCTATTACAGCAGAGTTAGACAAACAAGGAGAACCCCTACGCTGGGCAATCACAGCTGTAGATGCACAAACAGGCAAGGCTACTGTTGAAGCTGTTGTGACGAAGACAGAAGATTAATACGTAAAATTAGCTGTATCCAGCCAGATTCTCGACTTTTTGTCAAAGTTGGGAATCTGATTGTCTATGAGAAGAAACCGAACTAGATATTGTTCGTTTTACCGTACTATCCATCAATTATGAATTATAGCACTATGCAATTACGTTAGGGCATTGTTGAAGCCGCAAACCTATTAACAGTAAACTTATTACTTCTTACTTATTACTTGCGCCTAGCGCTATATTGTTCGGAAATCATCATTAATAGAGTGAGAAGAACCGAAATAGCAATCATATCAATGTTTCATAACATATAAACGAAAGCACAAAGTTAAGTGCTGTAACCATTCACTAAAGCTCTGAAAACAAGTGAGGGATAAGTATGACACTAGTTCGCTATAACCCTTGGAAAGAAATTGATATTCTAGAGCATCATTTTAACAGCTTGCTTGATGACTTTTTGCCGAGAGAATGGAAAGATTTCACCAGATTTTCAGAAGTACCTGCTGCTGAGATTTCCGAAACTGATGATGCTGTCTATCTGAAGCTAGAAATTTCCGGAATGGAAGCCAAAGACTTAGATATTGAAGCTACAGAAGATACTATTACTATCAGTGGAGAGAGAAAGTCGGAAAGTAAAACTGAAGAAAAAGGCTTTACTAAGAGCGAATTCTATTATGGTAAATTCCATCGTGTAATTCCTCTACCTGTAAGCATTCAAAACAATAATGTTACAGCTGAATATAAAGATGGAATTTTGAACTTGACTCTACCTAAAGCACATGGAAAAAGGCAAAAAATAGTCAAAATCAATCTCTAGTAGTTAGTCAGTTCATTGATATCAATTAATATCAGTAAGTGAAGCCATGATTTGAGACCTCCTTAGTTTAATTGTGTGAATTTAAGTATTGCCTAGTTATTGTGTATACAACTAGGCTTTTTTTTGAATCAAGATTTGAGCAGTAGGGTGAGCAATGCCCACCCTACCCCGTGGTAGACTTGACTTATTCATGCTCAGTTTTTCCACCGGCTAGGAGTTGACCGAAAAATAAAAGGATACAAGCCCCCAAATTTATTTGTGGAAAAATTAGAGATAATTGTGCCGCGACGTATAAGCACAAGGCGCAATAATTCCTTTCTTGATGCAGTCGCTCATGGGGGAGACCCCCAAGACTCTAGATTTATGTATGGGGCTTCTCCCCTGCTCCCTGCTCCCCTGCCTCTTCCTGACTGATAACTGATAACTGGTAACTAAAATGCAGGGTATTGACAATTCTTATAGGACTACGACCAGAAAGAATGAGCAGATGTGGTAAATTGCTGCTAGTGTTTTATCTGGTTTTTATTTAAGTAGAGACTAATTAGTTGGTTCTCAGTTCTTAATCTGGCAATCAAAATAAATACTTGATGTCAGCAGATAAACCTGAACTTCTTAATACAAAATTTTACTGTCAGGAGTAAATCCATGATTGCGGAACATCATGATTCGACATCCATGGAACATGAACTACGACGACGAATTCAAATCAAACAAAGCCAACTGCAAATCGCTGTAGAAGGTAATATGCCCCATGTAGCTCAAGGATTACAAAGTCAATTAGCAGAGTTGCAAACGCAAATCAAGTCAGAACCAGAATCTGATTTTCAAGCGTTGATGAATTTAGTAGATGACTGACATCTCTATCGGCTTAAATGAGGGTAATTCCCCACAGGATAGCTCCCCTGTAAGTACCTAATTTGATTTTCCATCACTTCCCATATACTCCCGATAACCACAAATTTGATCCCCACGAATATCAAAAGATATGGCTATGCGATTTTTATAAGGTTCTCCTTTCAATCTTCCCTCATCCCTAAATTCAAATACGACGGTAGTTTCATTGCTGGTAATTCTTTCTATGGAAGTAAGACGTATACTATTCTCAAATACTTCCGAGACATAAGTAAAAAACTCTTGAGCCTGCTTTTTGCCATGATTTAAACCATGATATGATCCTACAGGGAACCAAAAACAGAAGTCTTCGGTGAGCATAGCTAATAGCGGCTCCCACTCCCCTGTTGCTAAACCATGTTGTAAATTAGCAAATCCTTGATGTGCAACCTTGAGTGTATTTTCTGATACTTCTGCCATACTTGTATCCTCTATCAATATACTTTCAGAACCGCCCATAGAAACCTTGTTATATCTACTCAAATGTAGACAAAACTCAGTAGATCACAAATTCAGGTTGAGACAAGCAATCGCCACCAAATCTGTGGTTTATATATAATTAAAAATTATATTTTACTGGGCTAGGCGATCAAAATATTTATTACAGGAATATAAATTTCTTCTACTACTTAAAAAATTCGGTCAACAGCTTGTCGTAAGAAAGATAACATTTGTTGGGGATCTGCCGAGATAAGTAATCAAACAAAATTATTTACCATTCACTTAAAATCAAAGTATAAGTATATAGATTCCAAGGGTGAATCTACATTTTTAGGCTTGTCAGTCCACTAAGAGGAGCCTAAACTGTTTCTCAAACAGTAGCCCCATTATAAGAATTAAAAAATTTCAGGAATTATTTCTGTAAGTTTACTTAAAAAAAATGACAGATGCTGTTAATCTTTAACCTAATTAGTTTGTAAATTAGGGTCAAATGTTGCGAGTTTATCATCTTTTAATCGGTGCTAGCTTAATGGTTGTAATACCGATGGGAGCTAATTTTATCCGCCTCAATTCTGCTAATCGAAATAGCTTACCATCTAGTTCTCAAGCAAAAAATATTATCAATCATCATAGGTCTGCTCCTGGTAATATCTGGAGCAGTATCTTGGGAAAAACTTTTGTTCCTCAAGGTTGGCAGGTTAAAGCTTGTACCAGCAATAAATCTTTGCTTTGTGTCTCTGCCAATGGTAAAAATTTAGGTAAGGTAGCAATTGAGGTTTATCCTCTGGAAAAACGGCCTAATTTCCAAAAAATGCTCGCAAAAGAGGGTATTACTCCTGGCGTTTCCTTAGATAAACAAGATCCTCAATATCAAACCCAGATACTAAATGCGCTACGAAAGTGGGTGGATACCGAATATGAGATATTATCTCAAGAGCATCAGCAAAGGTATGGTAATGCAACCAAAATAAAACTTCCCCAAGGTGATGCTCCCGAGAAAGCACCGCAAACAACTTCCATTAATTTTGCTCCTCAACCTCCAGAAGTCGTGAGATTAGGAAAACTTCAGGGGATACGTTATGGATTTGCTGGATTAAAGCCAGAAGGTGGAGTAGTAGAAAAGTATTTACAGTATGTCACTTTTGACGGCAAAGCGATGTATATAATCAAAACAGCTTTTGCTACTGATAATATTCCCAGTAAGTTTGAGAAATTAGAAAATTTAGCCGTGTTTGAGCCTTACTTAAGTGCCATTGTGCAAAATTTACAGCTACCACAACAGAAGTCAGTAGTGAGTAGTCAGTGAACTATTTTTAACCTCCAGATTTCAACTTGCTATATCACTAATAATTATCAATGAAATAAAGTATGTATTTATACTTAACCCAAAACTAACCAAGGAATAGGGAAGGATAGTTTAAGTTTGTATTTGCATTGCGATCGCTTTCCGTAGATTATAAAAATATGGGATCTACTTACTGCTTGTGAATTTCTTTATTGGTTGCGCTATTTGGGCATATAAAGGTTGGGTGGGTGAATTTTACCCTCCAAAAGCTCGTGCTACAGATTTTTTGCATCTATATAGCCGTCGCTTGACGACGGTAGAGGGAAACACGACTTTTTACGCCACACCCAATCCGGAAACAGTTACCCGTTGGTCAAATCAAACACCTCCAGAATTTGAGTTTTGCCTGA
This sequence comes from Calothrix rhizosoleniae SC01, assembly GCF_900185595.1. GTDB lineage: Bacteria > Cyanobacteriota > Cyanobacteriia > Cyanobacteriales > Nostocaceae > Calothrix_A > Calothrix_A rhizosoleniae. The sequence continues at coordinate 2,973 of NZ_FYBH01000336.1, read as the reverse complement.
AATTACCGCGAGAAATCACCCACAATGGTCTACTACAGCCACACATAACCCATGCCCTGAATTTCCTGGAAAATATGCTTCCCTTGGGTAAAAACTTAGGGCCAATGTTTGCTCAACTACCACCTAGCTACTCACCCCAATCATTAGATGATTTAACTAACTTTCTCCAAAGTTGGCCAAAAAACACAGCTCCTTTAGCCTTAGAAGTAAGACATCCAGATTGGTTTCGAGAACCTCATGCTCATAATTTAACTGCACTGTTAGAAACACTGAATATAGCCAGAGTATTACTAGACACTCGCCCGATTTACTCTGGAAAAGAAGATCCCCAACTGCACTCCGCAAGGCGTAAACCCCAATTACCCCTACAATTTCAAACTACAGCTCCATTTACCTTGATTCGGTTTATTTCCCATCCCACCCTATCAGTCAATCAGCCATTTATGGCAGAGTGGATAAATTATATCCAACAATGCTTACAACAGGGAAAGCGAATTTACTTCTTTGTCCATTGTCCCATAGAAGAGCGATCGCCCCACACTGCACGTCACTTTTATAACTTGTTACACCAAGCTGGCATTGATATTCCACCTCTACCGTGGGATCTCATAGAACAGGAGCCTCACCAGCTCAGTTTATGGTAACTATTGATATTGCTTCATCCTATCTTGATTCAAGATGTAGTGAAAGTTATAGGGGGTTGTGCCCTGCACTTTAGTGGTTAAATATCCAAGTAAGATGAAAATGATAAGTAGGTAGGCGTAAAAAATTATCGTTTGGATAAGACAGGGGGCAGGGGGCAGGGAGCAGGGGGAAAAAGGGTTTTAGCCTTATTTACTTTTCTCCACATAGTTTGGTTTTATTGTGCCGACTTACTTAGTAACAGTAATAACTATTACTATTTTTGATTTCCACCATAGAAAAAATAAATAATATTCTTTTGCTCGTAAACAGTAAACAATAAAAGATTTTCCAGCTCCCATTACTATATAAAAATATCCTGGGAAGGAAGATAAACCTTTTTACTTATTGATAATATTTCTAATTATGATAGGTTAATTAAAGAAGGAACATTTAGTAATTTCATCACAGAATCAATAAATATCCAATCAACTGGGCAGATATATCCTTTGCTACCAGCTATTTTTCATTGCTTTGTGAATCCTAAATACTAAAGGAGTTTAATTTGTGAAACGCTTACTTTATGAACAATCTGTTGCTTACAAAGGATATCTAATTATTCCTTTCGTTTTTAGCAAGGCAGATAATTACAATATTTATTCGTATAAATTATTATCAGCAATAGGGAATAAAAGCAAATTTCAGAAAGTCGAAAACCCCGCAGCTATATACGGTAGTAGTGCGGAGAACATCATTGACATTGCGAAGGAGCATTTAGATATCAACTTTGAATTTATTAATCACACCGATTATTTTCAGTCTCGTTACGTGTATCGCCACAACTTAATTATTGTTGGTAACGAGAATGGTAAATACTTTTATGACCATTATCCACCAGATTCCCTCAATAATATTGCTGCACCCAAGTTATTTACCTCGGAATATGAGTGTCTTAGCTGGATTAGACAAGGACTAGATATGCTGCATATTAGACTGAGGGCGAGTTAGGACAGAATACAGAAGGAAAGCAGCAAAACAGTCGGAACACGACATCTATATTTGTTGATGGTGATACATTACCAAAACAGGGCGAAAAACCGTTGGCGAAGCCGCTCTGAAAGAGCTAGATTGTCAATCTTCTGGTCGTAGAGTAAAACGTGGTTTATAACCTACAGCAATAAATTGGTACATTAATGCAGATTGTAATAGTGTAGCCAATATCATCTGTTCTCTTGGAAAGTTGCTCCTCTTGGGTATAACCCAAGACTGCACTTTCCGCAAGGTAAGCACAACACTTGGACTTCATTTGAGTGGAGTGTGTAGGGGTGCTTTGACTTCATCCCACCCGGATTTATATTTGGGTGACAGCTAATCAGAAGCGAAGTGACGCGGTTTTAACCCGTCGTGCAGCATCTTTTTAGAATCCCCTCGCCTTCAGTCAGGGGAGCAGTCAAGAATTGTTATAGTTCGTCACTCATCTCCCGGTAAACTTTGTTGTATCGGGATTATTCTTTCTCTATTTTATATTGAATAAATATCTCCCAAGATAGATGTTCAAATTAAGGGTTTGATATATTGAAATCGCTAATGTTATACCAATTTCAAAAATGATTGCGACAGATGGAAAGACAGAAAGACTAATATAGTAACTCTTTCACAATCCAAAATCCAAAATCTAAAATCCAAAATGGTATTATTTTCCAAGCAATCAGAGTTATTGTTGTTTATAAAAAATTTATGACTGCTACATATTAGTAACATTATTGCTGTTGATAAATTGATATTATCAAGCAAATAAAAAGCTGGGATAAGAATGAAAAGTTTTTATCTAGGTTTATAGATAAAATATATTGTTTGTGTAAAAAATCAGTAATACTACTATAATTATTTTTCTGTCGTGATATTTTATTAATTAAGCAACTAAAAAATCCCATATATCATCATTTCTAAATCGCATATTTGTTGATTTGCAATTTCTTCAATAAATGGAGGGTATGAACATTAAAATATCCGACACACACCTTTGTACCATTATGTTTGAAATTAATGGTATGGCACTACGCATATACGTTAAGACATTGTTGAAGCACCAAGCCGATGAGCAGTAAACTTATTATTTATTACTTATTACTTGCGCGTAAGTAAGTCGGCACAATAAAACCAAACTATGTGGAGAAAAGTAAATAAGGCTAAAACCCTTTTTCCCCCTGCTCCCTGCCCCCTGCCCCCTGTCTTATCCAAACGATAATTTTTTACGCCTACCTACTTAGAGCTATAGCTATTATTAACTTGCAATCTTACTTGTACAAAGTATACATACTAGGAATTTATATATACCAGAATATACAACTG
>NZ_FYBH01000246.1 GCF_900185595.1 Calothrix rhizosoleniae SC01 | reverse complement strand
TAACTGTACCAATAGTCTGCAACAATTCTGTGGCAGTATAGGGTTTAGGCAAAAAAGCTTGGACACCCATTTGATTGATTAAATTTAGCTTATCCCCATTAGCTAAACCACTAACAGCAATAATTTTGACATCAGGGTTAATTTTTTTTAAAGTGCGAATGGTAGTTACGCCATCCATTGTGGGCATAACCATATCTGTTAATACAACGGAAATTTGCTCTCGGTGTTCTGCATAAATTGCGATCGCTTCTACTCCGTCACAGGCAGTCAGAGCTTTATAATTATGTATCTCCAGGGATGTTTTGGTAATGTCCCGGATCGAATCTTCGTCATCGACTACTAAAATTACCTCCCCACCACCATCAACTAAATCAAAGTCTGGCTTTTCTGGAGTTGCTAGAACTTGCTGTGCTGGTAAATAAACTTGAAATCGACTACCCTTGTAAACTTCGCTATAGACATTGACAAAGCCACTATGACTTTTTATTATTCCTAATACAGTGGAAAGTCCTAATCCTGTTCCTTTCCCTGTTTCTTTAGTCGTAAAAAATGGTTCAAATATCCGGTTTATAATCTTATGAGGAATACCCATGCCAGTATCAGTAACCGTAACCACTACATAGGCTCCTGGTTTGGCATCTAGATGCATTTTGGCGTAGTTATCATCAACTACAAAGTTGTCAGCCCATATACTTAAGGTACCGCCATCAACCATCGCATCACGGGCATTAACGCATAAATTCATTAATACCTGATGTAGTTGAGTGGAATCCCCTAATACCATCCATAAATTCTCGGGAATTTGGCAAATAACTCTAATTGATTTGGGGAATGTTTCTTGAACAACTTGCTGGATTTCGGCAATTAAGTCTCCAATTTTGAGTAAGGTGCGATCGCACTCTACTCCACTAGTAAAAGCTAGTACCTGTTTAACTAAGTTTGCTCCCCGCTTGGCGCTATTGATTAGGATTGGTATGAGTTTCTGGCGGCGAACAGTGTCCATGTTCGATTCTAATAGTTGCGCTGTCATTAGAATCGGTGCAAATACATTGTTCAAGTCGTGAGCAATACCACTAGCAAGAGTACCAATACTTTCCAATCTTTGGGAGCGCAATAATTGCTCTTCCAGCATCTTTTTTTGGGTAATATCAGTATTTACAACTAAAATGGATGGGCTTTTATGTTCAAATTCACTGACCAATGTCCAACGACTTTCAACAATAATATCTTGATTATCTCTATTTTTTTGCTGTAATTCCCCTTCCCAAGCACCATTTTTACATACTGTACTGAGTGCTTTAGCTACAATATCTTGTTCCTCTTGCCATAGTTCTGATGTCTTCTTGCCAATGGCTTGTGCTGGCTCCCAGCCGTATAACTTGGCTGCTGCTTGGTTCCAAAATAAAATGGTATTTGTTAAATCTTGGACAAAAATCCCATCGGTTGCTACATCCAATAGAGCAGCTTGTGATTGAATTGTCTGTTGTGCCCTTTTTCTTTCTAAAGCATAACGGATAGAACGTTCTAATAAAGGCCCATGTAGCAAACTTTTTTCTAGGTAATCAGCAGCACCTGCTGCCATTGCCTGTATATCTATTTCCCGTTCTCCCTGTCCAGTCAAGACAATAATGGGAGTAGAACAGCCATCAGCAATTGCTGATGCTAATAATTCTAAACCATTGCGATCGCCTAAACGATAATCCAGTAAATATATATCATGCTGACGATTGGCGATTGCCTGGATTGCATCCTCATAATTATCTACCCATTCCAATTGACAATCCAGTACCTGAAATTCATCACACCAATCACGGGTTAAAACATAGTCATCCTCATCATCATCAATTAGTAGGATTCTGATTTGGCTCTTCCCCATGTCTGTCTCCCATTGCTTTAAAAGGTAATTCCACAATTTCTAACCAGTATTTTTCAATCGTCCGCATCACCTCCACTAAGGAAGCAAATGTTACTGGTTTGATAATAAATGAGTTGGCTCCTAGACTGTAGGTATAACCAATATCGTCTTCGGACTTAGAAGTTGTCATCACCACCACAGGGATTTGTCTGAGTTGGGGATCGGCTTTAATTTCTTGGAGTGCTTCTCTGCCATCTTTTTTAGGCATGTTCAAGTCTAGCAAAATTAGCCCTGGCCTTGGGGATCTTTTGGGATCAGTGTATGAACCCCGGTGATATAAATAATCCATTAACTCTTCGCCATCGGTGACGATATTAATCGGATTGTGTAGGTGGTTTTCTGCTAAGGCTTCACGAATTAGCATACAGTCATCTTCGTCGTCGTCTGCCATTAAAATGGTCACATTAGTTTGCCGCGCTTTCATAATGAATTTTTTCCTGAATAATTATTTTTTTGTCTCCATTCACTATCAAACTGCAAAAAATCAAAACACATAATACTAAATACTGCTTACGTAAATTAGAGTCTGGAAAGACCTAAATATCTCAATATTGATAAAAATCATCTTTCTGTGACAATCGAATCAGAAACAGCCCTGAATTTGAATTATT
>NZ_FYBH01000014.1 GCF_900185595.1 Calothrix rhizosoleniae SC01 | reverse complement strand
CAATGGTTACACAAATATTAAAGATAATGGTGGTAGTGAAAATAATTTAGAAGTTGTAATTATAGACATCAAAACAGGTAACGCATCCTTATCTCGATTTCAACAAGCAATTGGTAAAGCAATTGATGCAGGAAGAGTACGCTTTGAAGTAGTTAGACCCGAAACTGAAACTCCTGAAAAGCAACATCCACATAATCAGAATAAATCTTCACAACAATATATTTCTACAAAAACATACAGTACTAAAAATATTCGAGAAACATATTCACGCGCTTATAAATATTGGAATAGGAATGAAGACGAGCGGCTAAGAAAACTCTACAAACAAGGTGTAACAATCAATCATTTGGCTACTGAGTTTCAGAGAAAACCAGGTGCAATTTGTTCTCGTCTGAAAAAGCTAGGTTTACTGCGATGAAATACGCCTTCAGCCTATACTATACTCAAATCACGAAGAGGCAGGGGAGCAGAGAGCAGGGTGCAGGGGGAAAAAGAGTTTTAAGATGTTTGCACCATGATCCGAATCATAAGTAATCTCCCGAACTTGGTGTAAATCTGTCAAAATTAAACAATTGGCAAGAAGCGATTGCAGACTATAACCAAGCTCTCAAAAATGCGATCACTCAAATTAGATAGAATTATTTCACCCTATAATAAAATCAGCCCGCCGTGGCAAACCAGTGCCAATCTGGTTCCTGAAAGGGAATTTCCATGACTTCGCAGAAGCGTTTTAGCCGATGATTCCATTCAGGCTGGACATCAAATTCAACTTTACAAGATCTACCCATCTCTGCCATCTTGTAAGAGTCACGAACACAAACATATCCTGAACCAACAGGAAGTCCCTCATCCACCCGTTGTCCAGTCACAATCCCTTGGACTTCACTGCGAGGATATCCTGTAACTTCCAGTCTTCTTGACAAACGTTGGTACATCCATTCTTCAGGAACAACATCTGTTCCATCTTTCCAAAGTTCTTCTTCGCAACCAATCCCTTCAACAACAAAGCCATAAAATATGTTTGCATAAAAATCAAAACCCATTTTCCCCTCCTTTCATGATGATTCCCATAAAGCAGCAAGATGCCAACCCGGCTCTTGCCATTTAATATTCATTTCCTGACAGAAAGAACGGAGGGACTCCTCCCATTCTGGTTTAACTTGTGGCGGAGATAGATAGTATATTTCGTTACTCCAATGAATACGTAATTCTGACTCTTCCACCCCAATATAGAAGAAGCTGATATTGGCAGGTTTGCCATAGAAATCAACTTTACAGCCATAATTACCTTTTTTGTCGCCTAGAATTTCCCAAGGCACAGGAGGTATATCCGGTTTTTCTGGGAAATCAAACCCCCAGAATAATATTGCCACATCTCTAGGAGGTACTATTTCATCCCTAATCTCCAGGCTATTGCGGAGAACAACATCCTCTGGTGTGACATTTTCACTCTGCCATGTCCGAGCATCTACAGGACTAATTCCCTGCTTGTGCCATTTTTTAGCAGTTTGAGCATCAAATCCCTGCTCAACCCAGGTGACAATTTCAGCCGGCTTAATGCCCCAAACTTTGATATCCTGTGCTTGAAGTCCTAACTCAAGTAACCGACGAGCTACTACTGGTTCCTTAGCACCAAAATTGTACCAGGATTTAATTTCTTCCGGTGCAAAACCTGCATTTTTCCAGGCTAAGGCAAGTTCTGCTTGCAACTGGGTAGTGACTTTCCATTGCAAAGCTAACTCTACAGTAAAGCCCAATTCTTGCCAATCTGGACTGAGATTAAGAGGATAGATTTCAAAGAATTTAATTTTTGTATGTTCTGGAAAATCTTGCAAATTGAGAATATCTTCCGGTTTATAAACCTTTACATATACTTCACCAGGTCGGGGAGGTATGAAAAAACCCCGAATATCCTGGGTATTAGCGTCTACAACTAACAGATCATTAACCCATCGTTGAGAGGAATGGCTGTAGTAAGAAAACTGTTTTAACAAGAATTGTTCGCTCACGATAACCTCCTGGATATCGCTTAAATTTAAAGCAATGAATATTTATAAAGTGATACAAAAATTTTATCAGTATTTACTGCTTCCCTGGGTTTCGTAACCATCAGAGTTACTGATACCAATTCTGTATAAAGATGCGCCAAATTCAAGAATTGATTAACCACAAAGACGCAAAGTACACGGAGAAAGAAGGAAACAGGAGAGCCAGAAATTTAGCGCAGCCTCACAAAGAAATGGTATGAATATTTCTGATGGTTTCCTTCCTGATTATACTCTCCCTATAGTAAAAAAAGGATTAACGGTAAAAGTCAGGTGCCATAAAGATCCATCAGCACTTAAAACATTGTTTTAGTTAATAAAAGGTTAAGAAAAGGTTAACTAAAATTTAAGAACAGTTTTTGATGTTAATAATCAGACTATTTTGGGTTTAATAAATAGAGCAATCTAAAATTAGTAGCAACTACCTTTTTTATATTAAAAAATTCACTTTAAAATCTTTTTTGGAGTATAAGAATGATGTCTCTTCTAAAAGTATATTTTCCCTTTTACTCTATTAGAGATTAAATGGGTTATATAGAAATTAAATTATATAGAAATTATCTTTGATTCTTGCAAACAATTTGATTTATAAGGTTTATCAATCAAGCTTTTTAATCTCAGAATGCATTCAAATATCAAATAGTATATATAAAATAATGATGCTAAGCATTAATCATTGTCAAAAAAATAATGATATTCCTCTGAAATTAGAATCTACATTGCAAGAATTGAAGCTTTGGCAGGTGGAAATTGATTTAAGCTGCTCAGGAAATGATGTGATCAATATTTTTGATGCTGATCCTTTATTACCAGGTGTGATTTGTATCAGAGAGAGTAATTATGTAGGTATGATTTCTCGGTCTAATTTTTTTGACCGTATGAGTCGCCCCTATAGTTTGGGACTGTACTCCCAAAGACCAATTGAATTATTATATAATCAGCTTAAACAAGAAGTATTATTACTTGAAGCTAGTGTTTCTATTGTTACGGCATCTCAAAAAGCTTTAGAGCGATCACAAAAATCAGTGTACGAACCAATTGTAGTTGCTGCTAAAGATGGAAGTCATGGGATATTGGATTTTCATCACTTAGTCCTAGCTAATTCTCGTATTCATGCCTTAACCCTAGCTCAATTACAACAAGCAGAGGAAAATACTCAGATAGTAAAAACAAACCTGCGAAGCTTAGAAGAAAATTATAGTCGCTCGCTACACAATGATAAGATGTCATCCCTCGGACAACTTGTGGCTGGGGTTGCCCATGAAATCAATAACCCTATAAGTTTTATTGCCGGTAATTTGGTTCATACTGCGGAATACAGTCAAGATTTACTGCACCTTATCAACCTTTACCAACAGTATTACCCCAATCCAGAAGAGGAAATTCAAACTGTACTTCAAGAAATTGACTTGGATTTTTTAACTGCGGATTTACCTAATATTTTATTATCAATGCGGGTGGGAGCAAAAAGAATTCAGAAAATTGTCCTCTCTTTACGCAATTTTTCCCGTCTCGATGAAGCCGAACAAAAATTAGTTGATATCCATGAAGGAATTGATAATACCCTACTAATTTTACAAAGTCGTCTCCAGTCAAAATATTATCAAGGAAACAGCATTACTGTAGTGAAAGAATATGGTAATTTACCTTTAGTAGAGTGTTATCCAGGACAATTAAACCAGGTTTTTTTGCATATCCTAAGTAATGCGATCGATGCTTTAAAACAAAAAGCACAACATTCTCAATTACAAGTAGGAACATTTCCAAAGTTGGAAATTCATATCCAAACTCAGGTGTCAGACTGCAAATATTTGACAATTCGCATCACTGATAATGGTTTTGGAATACCAGAAAAAACTAAGAAACGAATTTTCGATCCATTTTTTACTACAAAGCCTGTAGGTAAAGGTATTGGCATGGGACTATCAATCTGCCACCAAATTGTAGTAGAAAAACATAATGGTGAATTAGAGTGTATATCAACTCCAGGAAAAGGAACTGAACTTATTCTCAAACTTCCCATTAGTAATACTCATAAACTGAGTTCGGGTTAAGCAGATTGGGTTAACATCCAATCCATGTGGAGGCCGGGCTTTTTTAATTGATGGCAATAAGCTATTAATCCACACAGAACATTAACACAAAAATTAACGAGGTTTCGATGTATAGATGTGACGCTTTGGATGGCTTTTTTTTCACTATCGCTGTCCACATATTGTCATAAAGCATCAATGCTGTCAGCAAAAAAAAGGGCAAAGTACCTAAGACAATGCCCCGCATAGTACCCAGTGAATTGGCTAATAAAATTCAAGAGGGGTCACATTATCTACGCAGTCTACTCCACCTCCTCCTTTGAGTAAACCTACGGATAACCACGCATCTTCTCCGACGTATACACCGATATCGTCTACATCGCCGAATCCAGTACCTTCCACGTCTGTACCATCTGCCACACCTTATCCTGTAAAATACTCGTCCTCTTCGTTGAGCAATTAAATTTCCTTTTGTATTCAGGCTGTCAATAATCTCAGTATCCTGTACCCCAGTTTTGTATTCAGACTGAGACGAAGACTTCAAAGCTAATGTGGGTGCGCTACTCGTGAAAGCCAGTATTGTACCAATAAAAGCTATAATTAATCTGCTTTTCATAACTAATCCTTTGCCATTAAACAATAGTTCCTATAAGCATTTGAGTCAAAACTTAAGATCGAATTGCAGATGAATTTAAATAATGCAGCACATTCTGCAGACGTTTAATTAAGATAAACTTCCGACTCTAAAACTCATATGGAACTTAATAAGTGAAGCATGGCACTTGTTGGCAGAATTTCTGTGCATTACGCCAACAAGGATGTTTTTATAACATCGCTGCCTTCATTATCTCTATGTTTTACCAATATGGAGGTTAAGTTTTGAAAACAGGCTAACGTGCTTTGGCAGTACTATACATTCCCAGCAGAAATAAAACACTAAGAATAGGGTAAAAACTAGGGAAGCTATCTCTGTTAAAAATAGTTTGCCCTACTTCTATATGTAAAAAAATAGTAGGTGCATTGCTATACAAAACAATGCACCTAGTCAAAACAAATTGAGATTTTAGATTGGAGATTTGGGATTTTGGGTTTCAGGAATTTTTGATGATAATTGTGGTTGCTTTTGGGAATACTGTGCCACTATTTGGGATATTTCTGGATTATAAAGTCGTAAATAATTCCAGTAATTACCGAACACTTGACGGACATAATTTTTAGTCTCATCAAAGGGAATCGCTTCCACAAATTCATCAGTATCCTTTGTAGGTAAAGTTTTTAACCACTTAGCAACATTACCAGGCCCAGCATTATAACTAGCGATCGCTAACAAAGAATTATCACCATATTGTTTGTGAGTATGGTCGAGATACCAGGTACCCAAGAGAATATTGCCATCAGGATCTTCCAAATTAGGTGTTTTATCTAACTTTTCCTTTTCCGCAATCCATTTAGCTGTACTTGGTAGAACTTGCATTAAACCAGTTGCTTTGGCAGTTGATTTGATTTTTGGCTCAAACCGTGATTCCTGTCGCATTAAAGCCGTAACTAGTAGTGGATTTAATTGACGTTTACCAGACCAAGATTGAATCAAATCAAAATAGGGGAAGGGATAACGAGCTTGCCAGTAGATAATATTTTTACTCAAGGTTTGATACTCGGCTTGTTCTTCTGGAGTTGTCCTATCCTCCAATTTCGCAATTGTGCTAATACCTTTTAAATGTTTTCCTCTGGCAAACTTAACTAAACCTTCAGTAAATTCTTCAGCGACTGTCGGCTCAATACTATTTCTAAATTCAGTTTCCCATTGTAACCAAGCATCCCAGTCTTGACCAAGTAAATATAACTCTTTAAAGGTGTCAGAACCAGCAGTGGGTAATGGACGCTGCAACTCTATTATTGCCGGGTTCATTTGACGCACGTTGTTAAAGTTGCCAACATTCAACCCCAAAATACCTGCTGATCGCCATGCATAATAAGATTGGGGAAAATTGCTAACTACATACTCATATATTTGTTTTGCCTCTGCTTGATTACCCAATTTTGTCGCCCATTTGCCAGCCCAAAAGCCAGCTCTGGGAGCCAAAATACTATTTGGGTTGTTAGTGGTAACTGGTTTTGCCCATTTCCAAGCAGCTTTGTAATCTTTGGCTTTGGCTTTGGCTTTGGCAGTTTTCCAGCGATACTCTGCCGCTTCTTTGGTACCACCATGTTTATCCAGCAATAACTGAAGTGCCTCAGCCTCTGCTTGTTTATTATTTAAAGCTCGGAAAATTTGAGCTTTTTTCACCAGTGCTTTCCCTGCTTGCTCAGGGTATTTACTGATAACTTGGTCTAAATATGGTATAGCCTCTTTACGAGTTTTGGTGAGTTGAGCCAAATTCAGGAGCGCCCTACCTGTTTGGGAAGCTTCAGGGAATGATTCTACTAATTGATTATAGACAGCGATCGCTTTTTCCCTTTCTCGACTAATTTGTAACCCCCGTCCTTGGCGATAGAGATTTTTCGCAGTCCGAGGAGCTTTACCGTAGGCTGTGGAAGCCTTACCAAATTGACGATTTAACCAATAGCCCTTGGCAATAATTTTCCAATCCTCTGGCTTTAAGGTAGGCTCCTGGATTAACCGATTCAAAAAACCGACTATTCCTGGTTGATCGTAAGCGTGTTTTGCCAAAATCAACAGTAATTCTGGCTGATTGGGATTATTTTGTAGGCGTTGACGAATAATTTCCCAGGTGAGTGGATGGGAAGGAAATTCTGCAATTGCTCTATCTTGATATTGTTTTGCTCCAATTAAATATAGGGCTTTCCCGGTTGCTGCCTCCTGGGGATATTTTTTCAGTACAGCTTGTCTCAAATCAGAAGCTTTCGCTTCTTCTCCTAACATTTGTTGTGCTTGTGCCTGTTTCAGCAAAATATAAGGAGCAAGCGCTCGATAATCATTCTCTAGCCCTCGCAATAGCTGTAAAGCTTCCTGAGCTTGTTTGCCTTTAATCAAGTCACTTGCAAGCAAATAACGGGCACGGTTCCGATCTAAGGAGGAAGAGCTTTTAGTTAAAGACTCTAGTTTAGTTGCCCGTTCTTGTGGGGACTGCAAAACCAGTGGTAGCACCGCAGATGAGATTTTCTCTGCATCAGACAGTCGTCCTGCCTGACTGTTTGTCAGCTGTTGAAGCCATTGCCCAACTGATTTACCAATTTCTGGCGCTGAAAACATAGCTCCTGCCAAAAAGGCAGACAGTCCTGCACCAACCATTAAAGAAATATGCTTAGTCTGTAGCTTCTTCAGCATTGATTCCCGCTGAAAACTTCACATTAATTTCTTGACACTTTAGCATTAGTTGTGATCATCGTGGATAATTTTGCAGTTTGATTTTTTATTTAGGGTTGGGAGAAAAATATAAAAAATTGATAAATCAATCTTTTGAGGCTGTTTTTTCTGGAAAAATTCCAAGGGAATAGGGGTTTGAGGTTTAAAAACCTGGCATTAACCAAAAAAAGGCAGGGGGCAGAAGGCAGTCCAAATGAAAAATAATTTTCACCGCCAATTACCTAAGTAGAATTTTCTTTCCCCCTGCTCCCTGCTCCTTGCTTACTGCCCCCTGCTTAGATTCCCGGTGGCTTTTCTTCTGCTGTAGGCTCTGCGGGGGGAGACAATTCCCCATCTGGAACAACTTCTGCCGTTGCTGGTGGGGTTTGTTCCTCAGTTTGTGATTCTGCGGCTTGTTCCAACTCAGAAGGCGGAGGTGGTGGTGGAGTTAATTCTGACCTATTCTCAGGTGTTGCTTCAGTTGTTGTTGCTTCTATAGTCCCAGCTACATCTGTAGGCTGCTCTCCAGTTTCTGTAGCTATAACCTCCTCAGTTGAAATAGTCCCAGCTACATCTGTAGGCTGCTCCCCAGTTTCTGTAGCTGGAACCTCCTCAGTTGAAACAGATTCATCAGCAGTAGCGATCGCATCAATTGCGGACTTATCTAAAATGGTAGAATCAGTTGCCTTAGTTGGAGTAGTTGCAGGTTTTTTCTTCACCCCTGCAAAAATTCCACCCAGTCTACTTGTTAACCCTGCGACTCGTTCACCAATGGAACTTTTTGTTACTTGTTCCTCAACATTAGACTGTATTTCTGCGGATGTCGGGATAGGAGTTTTTTGGGCCTGTGGTACAATTTGACGACGTAATGAAATAGTTTGCCAGCCAAACCATCCTAAGAGGGCTACACTAGCTACATGACCCAGCAATAGCCCGCCAGTAATGCGTCGTGCAAATACCCATAAAACTAATCCATAGAAAAGTCCCACACCACTCCAGATAAAATCATTCTTGCGGTGAACTTCTGGGAAAAAGAAAGCAGCTAAGTATATTGCTATACTACCAATGGCAACTGCTAATGCCAGGATGTGTGCCAGCATATTGTAGTTACTCCTTACTGTGTCAATTGAACAGATATTGTAATTTGGCGAATTTTGCAAGTAAATTGTGAATTTTGATACAAATTACAATTAATTATCTGTATAAATTGGGTCTTTTTTGTAATGTACGTGAACTCTTAATGTCTTCTTTAGGAGAGAAAAGAAATTCTCGGACTAACCTAAAAATAAAAGTAACCGCAAGAGTTAGCCAACAAACAACACAAATGTTATGACACTACAAAGCTTTGGTGTGATTGGTTTAGCCGTAATGGGCGAGAATATCGCTCTCAACGTGGAGCGCAATGGCTTCCCAATTGCGGTTTATAATCGTTCCCGCGACAAAACAGACAGATTTATGGCGGAGCGCGCCCAGGGGAGAAATGCAAAAGCCTCATTTACCCTGGAGGATTTCGTTGCTTCCCTAGAACGCCCCCGGAAAATTCTGGTCATGGTACAAGCTGGTAAGCCAGTGGATGCCGTGATTGGACAGCTGAAGCCCTTATTGAATGAAGGCGATATTATTATTGACGGTGGTAACTCTTGGTATGAAGATACCGAACGCCGTACCCAGGATTTAGAACCCACCGGACTACGTTACCTTGGTATGGGTGTTAGTGGTGGTGAAGAAGGTGCCCTGAATGGCCCCTCTTTGATGCCAGGAGGTACAGAAAGTTCCTACCAGTACCTTTCACCTATTTTCAACAAAATTGCGGCTCAAGTTGATGATGGAGCTTGTGTTACCTATATTGGACCAGGTGGTTCCGGTCACTATGTGAAAATGGTACACAACGGCATTGAGTATGGCGATATGCAGTTGATTGCCGAAGCATATGACTTGCTGAAAAATGTCGCTGGATTGGATAGTAAGCAGCTACATGAAGTATTTGCTGAATGGAATACCACCGACGAGCTCAACTCTTTCTTAATTGAAATTACCGCCAATATTTTCCCCTACATCGATCCAGATACCAAAAAGCCCTTGGTTGAGTTGGTTATGGATGCAGCAGGGCAAAAAGGAACCGGACGCTGGACAGTACAAACCGCTTTGGATTTGGGTGTACCTGTACCTACCATTGTGGCGGCGGTTAATTCTCGGATTATTTCTTCCTACAAAGAAGAACGGATCGCTGCTTCTAAGCAACTTACTGGTCCTAGTGGCAAGTATGATGGGCAGACTAAAGAATTTATTAATATGGTGCGTGATGCCCTTTATTGTTCCAAAATCTGTTCTTATGCCCAGGGTATGGCGCTGCTATACAAAGCTTCTAATACCTATAACTGGAACTTGCAGTTGGGTGAAATGGCACGGATTTGGAAAGGCGGCTGTATTATTCGTGCTGGCTTCTTAAATAAAATTAAGAATGCTTATGCCGAAAATGCTTCCTTGGCTAACCTGTTATTAGCTCCTGAGTTTAAGCAGACAATTCTTGATAGACAAAATGCTTGGCGTTCAGTAATTATGACTGCGGCTAAATTAGGTATTCCTGTACCTGCATTTAGTGCTTCTTTGGATTACTTCGATAGCTATCGTAGAGAACGCTTACCCCAAAACCTGACCCAAGCGCAACGGGATTACTTTGGTGCCCACACTTACAAGCGCATCGATAAGGAAGGTACATTCCACACTGAATGGGTTCCTGTTGAGGAATCTAAATAGTCAGTTTTCTGGGTATGAACTTGTCAACAGTTTGACACTGATCAATTTTGATGGCGATCCTGAGTCTCAGGGTCGCTTTTTTTGATCATTTGCTTCTCTTTTGCGAAAAAAGTGTGGGGAGTGTGGGAAGTGATTTTTTGGATACTGAGCTAGAAATCCCACCCAAAATTTCGTTCACCCCAAACAAAGCCCACCTGGATGGGCTGAATTTGGTACATTTTTATCAGGAAATGCTATAACTCTTTCAACAATCCAAAATCCAAAATCCAAAATCCAAAATGGTATTAAGGTACACTCCGGGTATTAGGGAAGGAAACAGAAACCCAGGAGCTTGCCGGTGGGAGGATGTCAATCTAGAATCAACATCAGTATCTAAAGCTATCAAGTTAAAATGCTCCTTTTTATTAAAGTCATTATTTGTTTGGGGTTAGTAATTGCTGTCGGTTCACAACTTTCCCAAAATGCGGATATATTAGCCGAGAAGACAGGGCTAGGACGTACTTGGGTGGGTGCAACTTTACTCGCTGGTGCAACCTCTTTACCAGAGTTTGCCACTGGGATTAGTGCTGTGACTGTAATTAATGCTCCTGACTTGGCATTAGGAGGTATATTTGGTAGCTGTTTGTTCAATTTGCTGATTCTAGGACTACTAGATATTTTCAGTGGTAGAGAACCATTACTCAAACGAGCCCAAGTTAGTCATGGATTGGCAGCAAGTTTGGGTTGTGTAATGCTAGGTATTGCTTCTGTAGGTATGCTACTAGGTGGGACAAATAATAATTTTAATGTTTCCATCGGATGGGTAGGGCTTCCCAGTATCCTATTAATTTTTTTATACGCTATCAGTGCCTTTATGATTGCCCAGTTTGAAATGAGAAGGCGGGCTGAGGTATTGGAAGAAGAAGCAGAGGCATTTCAATACGAACATATTAGCCCCAAAACAACTTATATCAAATTTACTTTTTTAGCGATCGCTATTGTTGTAATTGGTGTCTGGTTGGCATTTTTGGGGGAAGAGATTGCCGTGCAAACGAGAATCGGAGAAAGTTTTGTGGGTGCCCTACTCTTGGCTGCGGCGACTTCCTTACCGGAGGTGGTATCTTCCTTGGCTGCAATTAAACTTGATGCGGTAGATTTGGCAGTTTCTAATGTATTTGGCTCTAATCTATTTAACTTGGCAATTTTAGGCACTTATGATTTATTTTATCTCCCAGGCAATTTATTAACCAAGGTTAATCAAATTCACATCTTTACCGCCGTTTTAGGAATGGTGATGACTTCTGTGGCGATTACTGGACTGATTTATAATTCTGCCCGTCGCACCAGCTTTTACATCACATGGGATGGCATTACTTTGATTGTTTTATATATTGGTGCTATGTATGTCATTTACCGTAGCTAGCTGGAAAATGAGGAGTGAAGGAGTGAAAGAGTGAAGGAATTATTTTCATGCTTGGTTATGTACCAAGGTTCATGAGGGACTAGCTAGAAAATGGGGAGTCGGGAATCGTGAATCGGTCAGACTCACCTAGGAATGAATTCCCTTCTCTTAAAAATCAAGTCTACTTAAGTAAACTTGAATGCTTGTCTAGTCGTCTAAAGACGACTTCTGCTATGAGACTGGGATTTAAATCCCAGGCGGTTATTGAAGATGGTGCAAGTTATCAGTTTGATGATACTTTAAGAAAAATCACTTAGAATACTGAAATAATTAAATAATATAGTCCACCTTTTCTTATTTCATAATTTGACAACTGATAACTGATAACTGATAACTGATAACTGATAACTGAAATGACGGCATGGTAAAAAAAATCCTGCTTTTGTCAGCCAACCCCACAAACACATCTAAGCTGCGCTTGGATGAGGAGGTACGGGAAATTCAGGCGGGTTTAGAACGTGCCAAACGTCGAGAGGAATTTGAAATTATCTCCAAATTGGCGGTGCGGGTTGATGATTTGCGCCGTGCTTTGCTGGATTATGAGCCAGACATTGTCCATTTTTCGGGACATGGTGCGGGTAGCCAGGGTTTGGCATTAGAGGATGACTCTGGAAAAATGCAATTGGTAAGTGCATCAGCCCTAGCAAGACTATTTAAGTTGTTTCCCCAGGTTGAGTGTGTAGTCTTAAATGCTTGTTATTCCCAGGCGCAAGCGGAAGCAATTCACCAACATATTGATTATGTGATTGGCATGAATAAAGTCATTGGGGATAAAGCTGCTATCAAGTTTGCAGTGGGTTTTTATGATGCGTTGGGAGCGGGGAGAACTATTACAGATGGGTTTGAGTTTGGTTGTGCATCTATTGATTTGGAAAGTATTCCCGAATCTGCTACTCCCGTATTGAAAACCAGAAACCTTAGCCAAGGGACTGTTGTTGCTCCAGATGCTGTCAAAGAGACTGCTATTTCTGGGGCTAATGAAACAGGTAAACGGATTTTCATTAGCTACAAACGGGATGTACAGCCAGACGAACAAATTGCGTTAGAAATATTACAATCACTGTCACCACAATACCAAGTTTTCATTGACCAGAAAATCCTTATAGGTACAGCCTGGGCTAAACAAATTGAAGCGGAAATTTCCCAAGCTGATTTTTTGATTGTCTTGCTGAGTGAACATTCAGCCCACAGTGAGATGGTAGAAGCAGAAATCCGCATGGCACACAACTTTGCTCAAATACAGTCAGGACACCCCGCTATTCTCCCCGTGCGTTTAGCATACCGTCAGCCGTTTCAGTATCCTTTAAGTGCTTATTTGAATCATATTAATTGGGCATATTGGAGTAATGAACAGGATACACCCCAGTTAATCGAAGAGTTAAAGCAAGCTATTGCTAGTGACAATTTCAGTATTAATACGCAAGCAAAAATTGATTTATTGCCACTAAAAGAACTATCTGATTTTCCACGTCCCTCCCCTTCAGCACAGCCAGGAGCCTTGGAAATTCCCGAAGGAACAATGAAACTCAAATCTGCCTTTTACGTGGAACGGCAGGCTGACAAAGTTGCTTTGAATACCATTGTCCAAGAAGGGGTGACAATTCCTATCAAGGGTCCAAGGCAAGTTGGTAAAAGTTCCCTATTAAATCGGATCATAAAAGCCGCTAGAGAAGGAGGTAAACATGTACTATTTTTGGATTTTCAACTTTTAGGAAAAGCTGACCTCAGTAGTGATGAGATTTTTTTACGTCGGTTTTGTTCTTGGGTGAGTGAAGACTTAGAACTGGAAGACCAAGTAGATAAATATTGGCAGAAAAACATTAGCCATATCCAGCGTTGTACCCGCTACATGAGTCGTTACATTTTAAAGGAATTGGATAGTCCATTGGTTTTGGCAATGGATGAGGTGGACAAGGTATTTGACACGCCCTTTCGCAATGACTTTTTTGGTATGTTGCGTAACTGGCATAATAGTCGTGCCATGAGTGATATTTGGAACAATCTGGATTTGGTCTTAGTTACTTCTACGGAACCCTATCAGTTAATTGATGACCTGAATCAATCTCCTTTTAATGTGGGGCAGGTAATTGAATTAGAGGATTTTACTTTAGAACAAGTAAGTGACCTTAACCAGCGTCATAGTTCTCCTTTTGACAGCAGTGCTGAGATGAAATTGATGGCACTATTAAATGGACATCCTTACCTAACAAGAAAAGCACTGTATTTGGTTGCCAGTGGACAAATTACGGTTACGGAGTTTTTTAACAATGCCACTAGCACTAGGGGAGCATTTGGTGACCATTTGCGTCGCTTGTTATCACTATTGCATGATAGGCAGGAATTACAACAAGCTTTACTCCAAGTAATTGGTAATAATAAGTAGGTAGGTGTAAAAAATGATCGTTTGGATAAGGCAGGGGGCAGGGAGCAGGGAGCGGGGGGAACAAAGGTTTTAGGCTTATTTACTTTTCTTCACATAGTTTGGTTTTATTGTGCCGACTTACTTACCTGCTCAGATCCGCTATTATTTTGGCAGTTGCGAGGTGCAGGTTTGGTACGCTCTCATGGGCACACAATCATACCCCGTTGTCAGCTTTATGCCGATTACTTCCGGGAGCATCTAGGCTAACAGTTATCAGTTATCAGTTGTTATTTGTTAGTAAAATAAGGCTAAAACCCTTTTTCCCCCTGCCCCCTGCTCCCTGCCCCCTGCTCCCTGCTCCCTGCCCCCTTTACGCCGACCTAATTTTGCAATCTTCCCAACTCCACTGGCTATGGCTCAAGCAAACATTTTCTCTGTAGGTGGTACAGTCCAAGCAAGTAAAGGAATTTACCTGAGTAGGCAAGCGGATCAAAAGCTTTTGCAGTTATGCCAGCAGGGAGAATTTATCTACATTCTCACTTCCCGGCAAATGGGTAAGTCCAGTTTGATGATTAGTACTGCATCTGAGTTGAAAAAAACAGGTGTGAAGTCAGTAATTATTGACCTGACGAAAATTGGCACCCAGGTGAGTGTGGAACAGTGGTATCTGGGTTTGCTGCTGGAAATTGAAGAACAATTGATGTTGGATACTGATGTTGAAGAATGGTGGGAAGCAAATGATCACGTTGGTGTTACCCAGCGATTAAGCAATTTTTTTCAGGATGTGTTGCTAGAGGAAGTTACATCCGGTGTAGTGATTTTTGTGGATGAAATTGATACCACCCTCAGTTTGGATTTTACGGATGATTTTTTTGCCGCAATTCGCTACCTGTATGTGGCTCGTGCCCAAGATGATAAATTTGAGCGGCTTTCCTTTGTGTTGATTGGAGTTGCAACACCAGGGGATTTGATTCGTGACCCCAGGAGAACACCTTTCAATATTGGGCAAAGGTTAGATTTAACAGATTTTACCTTTGATGAAGCAATGCCCCTAGCAGAAGGGTTTGGATTGACAAAGGAACCAGCACAACAATTATTGAGGTGGGTGCTGGAATGGAGTGGTGGGCATCCATATTTAACTCAACGCCTGTGTAGTGTTATTAGCCAGGAGAATCAAGAAAGTTGGTCAGCAGCAGCAGTCAAGCAAGTGGTCAGCAGTACGTTTTTTGGGGTGATGAGCCAACAAGATAATAACTTGCAATTTGTGCGGGATATGCTCACCAAACGCGCCCCAAATCAAGACCAGGTGTTGAGTGTTTATCGAGAAATTCGTTTGGGTAGGGGTTCTGTTGTTGACGAGGAACAGTCAATTATTAAGTCACACCTAAAGTTGTCGGGGGTGGTGCGCCGTGAGGATAATGTTTTACGGCTGCGGAATCAGATTTATGGGCAGGTATTTGACCGCAAGTGGATCAATGAAAATTTACCTTTTAGTTTAAGGGATAGATGGGAGCAGCTTAAACCGGCACTGCCTTATGTGGTCGGATTGTCGGTGATTGCTGCTATTATGACTGGTTTGGCGTTATATGCTGTGGAACAAACCGGAATAGCTAAACAGCGATTAGAAGAAGTAGAAGCACAGAAACAGGAAGCAGAAAGACAGAAGCAAATTGCTATAGACAAGACGGAAGAAGCACAAAAACGTCAACAGGAAGCAGAAGCAGCTCGTAAAAGAGAAACTACACAACGAAAACTTGCCCAGCGAAGAGAACAAGAGGCAAAAGCTGCTAAAGAAGCAGAATCTAAACAACTAAGTAGATCGGCGT
>NZ_FYBH01000184.1 GCF_900185595.1 Calothrix rhizosoleniae SC01 | reverse complement strand
CTGGATAAATTATTGATATCCGTAATTATTCAGGTTTACATAATTTAGCGCAAAGCCAACAAGTAGCAAAGTAAATCTTTATTCTTGAATTTTTTATACGTCCGAATTTTTCTCCTGTTCTGACTTTTTATTTTCTTGCGTAACTTTGGTAACATACATTTCTACATCACGCTGAATTATCTCTTCCACAGCTCCTGTAAAATGACTAAAAGCTTCCTCATGGGTTTTATAACTGGCATAGGAACCAGTTATTTCAAACAATTCTCACCCTTGTACTTTCAAAATTTCCGTTGTACGCCGATAATGCCGCCAGCGTTCTCTATAATGAAAAAACTCCTCAACTGCGGAACTAATAGCTACCATTCCTGATGGGATAATAGTAAACCCCTTAAGATATGAATCTAAGGGTTTACCATTAATATTTCAACTTACCAAAGTGGGAACAACCACACCCCCAATAATTGTTGTTAATCGTAATAGGTAATAGCGCTGGCGGGCATGATTAGCTTTTCCTTCCATCCATAAAATCTGCTCTAAAAAATCTGCTCTAACCAACGATATGTTAGATAGTGCTTTTATCTTTCATTAAATTCTAGAGTCTCAAATAAATTAATAAAATTTTGTTTTAATAATTCTGAATAAGATAATTCTGAATAAGAGTCTTTTTCTGCTTCTGCCACAACTCTTTCCTTGGCAGTAAAAATATTCTCCATTATGCCAGCTCAACCTCGCCCATCTTGAAAGTTGCAATTTTGTCGCGCATTTTATATGAAATAATTAAATTTTTGCTACAAATGAAGCATCTAATACCATTTTGGATTTTGGATTTTGGATTGTTAAAGAGTTACTACATAAGCTTTTCAAACTTTCATCTGTCGCAATCATTTTGCAAATTGGTATAAAATGAAATTCTATCCTAGTGTTTGCAACACTATTTTCTGTATATTATATTACCGTCAAATATGTTAGGTGTCAAATGTTCCACCAGGCAGAAAGTTACGAACTCTTTACCGCCAACTAAAAAGCTGCTGTGAAGTCTAACTTCACAGCAGCTAATCTAGTATTTACGGGGAAAATTTTGGTACTTTTGACTAAAGATGAAAAGTATCAAATTAAACCTATCATTTTGCTTGACGGAAATAGGTTTAGACGGTGGCAATATCTTTCTCTTTGTCTGCCAATAATTCGTCTATTTTCTTAATGTACTTATCAGTCAATTTTTGTATGTCGTCTTGTTGGTCTCTGGATTCATCTTTAGATATTTCCGAATTTTTTTCTTGTTTACGAATAGAGTCCACGGCATCGCGGCGAATGTTACGAATTGCGACTTTCCCTTCTTCTGCATACTTAGCAGCAAGTTTTACTAGTTCCTTGCGGCGATCGCTAGTGAGAGGTGGAATATTTAATCGAATCACAGAACCGTCATTACTAGGAGTTAGACCCAAATCTGACAGAGAAATTGCCTTTTCAATCAAGTTCATACTACCTCTGTCATAGGGCTGAATCATGATTGTACTAGCATCTGGCGTATTAATATTTGCCAGAGTTTTTAAAGAGGTAGGTGCGCCATAGTAGTCTACCATTACCTTGTCTAGGAGACTAGTATTAGCGCGACCTGTACGAATTGTGTTAAAAGACCGCTTAGTAGCATCAATGGTCTTTTGCATCGTACTTTCAGCTTCAGATAATTTCACAGGAACCTCCAACAAGGGTGCCGATAGCTTCTCCCATCACTGCACGATGAATATTACCACGGGCAGTTAGGTCAAATACAAGAATGGGAATATTATTTTCTTTACATAAGGCGATGGCAGTACTATCCATCACTCGCAAATCCTTAGCCAAAACGTGGGCATAAGTAAGACTTTGGTAACGTTTTGCCTCAGGATATATCTGGGGGTCAGCATCGTAAATTCCATCTACTTTGGTTGCTTTAAAGATAACTTCCGCATCAATTTCTGCTGCCCGTAATGCTGCGGTAGTATCAGTAGTAAAGAACGGATTTCCCGAACCCGCACCAAAAATTACCACCCGGTTTTTTTCCAGATGACGGATGGCACGACGGCGAATATAAGGCTCTGCCACCTCTTGCATGGCGATCGCAGTTTGAACTCTAGTTTGCACTCCTATCCTTTCTAAGGACTCCTGTAGGGTCATGGCATTCATTACCGTGGCCATCATGCCAATATAGTCAGCGGTTGCCCTATCCATACCCGCCGATGCCGCTTTCATCCCACGAAAAATGTTACCCCCACCAACTACAATTGCTATTTGTGCGCCACTAGCAACTACTTCTGCTACTTCCTCGGCTATTTCTTTGACCACTTCTGGATCAATTCCATAACCCATATTTCCCATTAAAGCTTCACCACTTATTTTTAGTAAAACCCGTCGGTAATGTGTTCCCATGAAGTTCAACTCGATCAGAAAATTTGCAATTACCTCCAATTAAACATAGCAGTGAGGGCGACAATCTGTCTCTAGTTCCTCCAGATTAAAGGGGTACCTATAGGTTCAGTTTCTGGGATAGCAATTTCTTCTCCCGCTAACAAAGAAGTAACTGCATCCCTTAGATAACTATTTTTCACCAATTTATAGTCCTTAGGACTATCATCAATCAAACCCTTATAGCGAAGAATACCATTTTTGTCTACAAGGAAAGCTGTCGGCGTTTTGCTGGCACCAAAACTGTGTGTTACATCTTGGGTTGAGTCCCACAAGTAGGGAAAATTTAATTTATGAGTTAGGGCAAATTTTCTCATATTATCAAAGCTTTCCATGAGTTTAGCCTCAACATCATTGTTACCATTTACTCCCATCAAAGTAAAACCCAATGCAGCAAATTCTGTTTGCAGATGCTTAAATCTATCCAGATAAAATTTCACATAAGGACAATTGTTGCCCATGGAAATAACAGCAACTACCTGATACTTATTCAGATACCGACCCAAGTGGTGTACTTGTTGGTCAATTCCTGGTAGCTCAAAATCTGGTGCATAGCTCCCTATAGAGGTATTAATCGTATCTAATATATTCATTTTATTTGGCTCAAAGGAACTAAGAAATATTAAATATATTCATCTTATTTTCAGGGTAATTCCCAATCAAAGCTCAATCCTTATTAGGTGCCTTACTGGATATATTTTTTGTTTGATTCCAATGCAAAAAGATTCCCAATGCCTCCATTAGGGTGTAACAATTAACAAAAAAATGTATTAAACTGAGTTAAAAAACACTATATGATTCACAATTTTATATACCTATTCTAGTGTCGTAAATTGGGAAATTACTGAACTTAGAGTTGACCAAAGAAAAAAAGTATCCCCAAATTTTTTGGTGTAGGCTTCAGGGGGTGACAAGAAGTATCACTTCTCTATTCTCCCCACACTCCTCACATCCAATTTCTCCTAACGAGTGGGTAAGTTCTATGATTTTCATACCCAATGTAGGAATTGTGTATACATGTACATATTTTTAACCCCCTAAGTTAAGTAGAATGTAAATCCTACCGAAGGCAGCCTTTAATTAATCAAGCATTTTGAATTTTTTTTATGGATTCTCTAACTTCTACTAATTTACTAAACTCCACAAAAACTTGGACTTGGAAAAACTTGCGTATTTGTTATCAAACCCAAGGAAAAAATGGACCACCTGTACTTATGGTGCATGGCTTTGGTGCCTCTTGGGGACATTGGCGCAAGAATATCCCAGCCCTAGCTGAAAACTGCCGGGTTTATGCCATTGACTTAGTTGGTTTTGGTGGTTCAGATAAACCCCATACCCATGAGGATATTAATTACACATTTGACACCTGGGGGCAACAGATCGTTGATTTTTGCCGGGAAGTGATTCAAGAACCTGCTTTTTTAGTCGGAAATTCCATTGGTTGTATTGCAGCAATGCAAGCAGCAGTTAACAATACTGACATTGCTTTGGGTGTAGCATTAATTAATTGTTCGTTACGACTATTACATGATCGCAAACGGAAAGATTTATCTTTGCCTCGTCGTCTTGGTACACCACTATTACAAAAACTTCTGGCAATTAAACCCCTTGGTAAATTCTTTTTTGATCAAATTGCCAATCCCCAAACGGTAAAGAAAATTTTATGTCAAGCTTATGTCAATCGTGAAGCGGTGACAGAAGAGCTAATAGAGATACTTATCAAGCCTGCAAAGGATACTGGGGCAGCAGATGTGTTTATTGCCTTTACAGCTTATTCTAGTGGTCCCTTAGCAGAAGATTTGTTGCCTCAGTTGAAGTGTCCAGCAATTATTTTATGGGGATGTGCCGATCCTTGGGAGCCAATCCAGTTGGGTAGAGAATTAGCTAATTTTCCCCAAGTACAAAAATTTATTCCCTTAGATGGAGTTGGACATTGTCCTCAAGATGAAGTTCCAGAGGTGGTTAATCCAATTTTACAGGATTGGATCTGGGAGCAATCACGCTCAATCAGAACACTCAAATCTAATCCAATTTGCTAATTTTATGGATGGGATGATTAATTCTGTTGATATTGAAAATCGACGAAAGATTAAAAGATTAAAGGGGAAAAGTACAAACTACTTTTACGATCAAACGTTAATCTGTATCAAGCCCCTACAATTATATAATTTATCTAACTTAAGGTACTTGAGATTGAACTGGATTGCTCAACATTTCTCTTTGTTCTAAATAATCCTGACCCACTTGTACGCTGATATCAGAATTAAGATTGCCAGTACTTTCTACCCTAACTTCTCCTAATCCCAGGATAGTACGAACAGATTCTGCACTATCACCATCTCCTTGTTGGGCAACAATGCGAGTTACCTTTAAGGGCAATCCCAGGCTTTTAGCAATGTAGACATTGCCATAACCGGCTCTGCGAAGCATTCTGATTAAGGGTCGGAAGCTGATTTCATCACTACCAGTATAATCTTGGATGGCAACTCGCAATCTTCCCGGTTGTACAATTTCTGCTAAACCTTCAGATTCTATATCAAAATACTGGCTCATCATTGCCGGAATTTTTTTATGCTTAGGCAACCAGTAACTAGCTTTGTATTCTTTTGGCTTACTAAAACGACCAGGAACCATTAACATCTGCATATTAGAGCGATTGGTTCGCACTCCAAATCCCACCAGTGCTAATAACTCTTCTAAAGTTAAATTGGTATCAATATTTTCTTGAACTACATTGAGAATTTGGGGTAACTGGGCTAAAGTTCCAGGATTTAGACTTTGCTCCATTAAGGCTCGCATCACCATCTGCTGTCGTTGAATCCGACCAATGTCTCCGAGATTATCTCTACGAAAGCGTAATAATTGTAACGCTTGATCGCCATTGAGGTGTTGCTTACCTGCTTTTAAATTAATATATAAATGTTGGGAATCATCCTGATACTTCATATCTTTGGGTACATTAACTGTCACCCCTCCCAAGGCATCAATTAATTTGCCAACCCCCAGAACATTAATACGGATGTAGCGATCAATCCCTACACCACTCAAAAGATTACTGACAGTTTTGGCTGTTAAAGCCGGACCACCTTCACGGTTAGCAGCATTAATTTTTTTCATCCCATACCCCTCAAGTAAAACACGGGTATCTCTGGGGATAGAAAGCATGACTAGCTTTTTCTTTTCCGGGTCAAAACGAATTAAAAGCATGACATCCGCCAGACCCTCGAAGGAATTAAGCTGGGGTAAATACCCTAATTTTTTGATTTCTTGCCGTGATTGATTCACATCTGGGGGTAGAACGCTCATCCCCATCACCAAAATATTCACAGGGCGGGTTAATTCGGAAAAACGTAGCCCTTCCCCAGAAATACGATTTTTGTCAAATACTGCAGCTTCATCGGCGCTGAGACTTGCCCGCATTAATGGCTTGCTGGTTAAAGAAACTGCTAGCAATGCCCCTGCTGCGGCTGACACTAGGGCAATACCAGTCATACCCATCCAGAACCATATCCAGCGATTTGGTTGAGATTTAGAATTACGCCTATCTTGTGGCAAAGACACTTTTACTGTATCGGTATTGGTTACTGAGGTTCTATTAGTCGTCACTGTTTTCCTCACACTCACTCATAATATTTAAATAGATCTGTCATCAAGCAGCAGATAAATCAAGTTATCATAGCTAAATTTTATTTAAGCAGTCTTGATAGCTCTACTGTAGTGTCAATCAAAACACTTGTAGTATTATTTATCTTGAATTTGTGTTACAGCTATGGAAAATTCTTGATTCTCCTTTCAGAAAGGCTATACGATCAAAAGTATGGCAACATTAAACCAGATTTGACTAGATTTATTATTAGATAATCGGCATTTTGGCAAAAATTTAAGTATAAATACTGTAATTGATGCCTGATATCTAGATATTAAGACAAATACTTATTCCACAATCCTTCTGCAAAATGACTAAATCCGGGTAAAGATTTTGGTTTACCCTTAAATGCACGAATTATTAACCAAATACTGACAAGGAAATAACCAGAAGTCAGAAAGCTGTTGAGGAGTAGTAAACGCAGGGTAAATAATTCCGAAGTAGTTGTCGCCCCAGTAGATAACAGCAAATTCCCCAAAAGCCAGGTCAGTGCCAAAGTAATAGACAAGCGACTAGTTGTCAATTGTTCCCGAGTCCCCTGACGGCGATAGAGTGTCCACAAGGATGGGAAAAAGCCAATTACTGGAATTAGGTATACCAATAAATGGGTCGCGGGGGTTGGTGATTCATGATTTATGGAAGATTTATGCATCAATTTAAAATTTTTCATATGTCTTAGTTGAACTTTTCGTCCTACAGTAGGAGGATGAAGACTTTAATTTTATTTAGAGATAATCAGCTGTAAGCAGAATCTCATTGATTTCTATCCCGTATTTGGATAAAAATGCAGACAGGTAAGCTCATTGAGTGGTGGCAAGCTCTCACTCCAATAGCCAAAATCGGCGCGGTTGCATTATTTGCTCCGTTATTAGTACTTAATGGCTGGGCAGTTTCGGTAATTTTTGATTATTTCCACTCCCTGATTGTTATTTTAGTCGGAGCATCAGTGTTGGCGTTTTTACTCAACTACCCCGTCAGCTTGATGGAAGGTCGAGGTGCAAAACGCGAGCAGGTGGCTATTCTCGTATTTTTACTGGCATTATCAATTTTGCTAGCTTTAGGGGTTACCCTGTTTCCCCTGGCTTTGACTCAGGCTCAACAATTAGTAGCCCGTTTACCAGAGCTGATTGACTCTGGACGATCGCAATTACTAATGTTGAATGAGAAGGGGGAAATTTTTGGTTTGCCAATTAATCTTGATGTTCTAGTTGGACAAATCAACGATCGCGTCAAAAATCAATTACAAGCGATCGCTGGACAAGTTTTAAATTTGGCTGTGGTCACTTTTACTAGCCTATTAGACTTCCTACTTACTATGGTACTAACTTTCTATCTCTTGCAACATGGAGATGAGCTTTGGCAAAGTTTAGTGCAGTGGTTACCCAGTAAATTCCGCGAACCTTTTTCTGAGACAGTTCGCCTGAGTTTTCAGAATTTCTTTATCAGCCAACTGATTTTAGCTGTTTGCATGGCATCAGCTCTGATTTCTATATTTTTGTGGCTCAAGGTACCATTTGGACTGCTGTTTGGCTTAACTATTGGGATTATGGCGCTGGTGCCATTTGGTGGTTCTGTGGGTATTGCCCTGATCACATCCTTAGTCGCTCTGCAAGATTTCTGGATGGGTATGCGGGTATTGACAGCGGCGGTGATTATTCAGCAAATTTTGGAAAACTTAATTGCACCCCGCATTCTCGGTAGTTTCACTGGTTTAAATCCAGTTTGGGTGTTGATTTCTGTACTTACAGGAGCTAGAATCGGCGGTCTTTTGGGAGTAATTGTCGCTGTTCCCACTGCTGTTGTAATTAAGACTGCTTTAATTGCTGTGCGTCTTCCTTATCCCAATAATCATGAAGCTGATGGGATAAATTGTGAAGAAAACATAGCTGCACTGACTGAGGAACAAGAATCAAAGACTAAGGAATCACGGAGTTCGGTGAATGTTTCTGAAGCTACTTAGAGGAGAGATAGAGGGATAGAGAGATGGAGGGATGGAGGGATAGAGTGAGAATATTAATCCAAAATA
Organism: Calothrix rhizosoleniae SC01; assembly: GCF_900185595.1. Classification (GTDB taxonomy): domain Bacteria; phylum Cyanobacteriota; class Cyanobacteriia; order Cyanobacteriales; family Nostocaceae; genus Calothrix_A; species Calothrix_A rhizosoleniae. The sequence continues at coordinate 6,140 of NZ_FYBH01000184.1, read as the reverse complement.
TAGCAATGGACATATTGGTTAGGACAATATTGTTTTAACCAAAAACCATCAACTATCAACCATCAACTAACAACTATTATAAAATTGCTAGGGGTCTACAATTGAACCCATAAATAGGATAGTTCCGGTTTGCTGATCCCTAATGACACAGAAGAACGGGCGATCAACAATCATTTTGAATGGCTTAGGCTTTTGTCTTACGGATGTTGCTACTACCCCAACAGAGGTAGCTGCTGCTGCTTCGGTACCTTCTTCATTCACTTCTGCAAAGGTTTTATGGGTAACACCACTCAGAGCGAGCTGTTTTCCAATGCCGGAAAAATCTGCTTTGTTGCTAAATGCCTCCCCCATACCCAAGGCTGTTAAAGCTTTTCTGAGTTTGACTTTGTAATCAATTTTAAACTTAGGTAGGCGAATAGAACCCTCTCTGCTACGGAATTTAGACATCCAAAGATTCCAGTTTTCTACATTTAGCTCTTGATAAAAAGTCTGCAAATTAGAATTTGCCTTAGGTAAGAAAATATGAAAACCAATATTCCTGTCTTTACCATAAGGTAAATTCACCGCTTGCCAATTTTCCGTTTCGTAGTATGAATAGTCACCGCTTTGGGACATCATAGGGACTTGCTTCTGTCTACCAGATAATAATTTAAACGGATATGGGGTAGTCTGTTTGGGGTCAAATTTTTTTGTCCACTGACCTTTGAAATATATGGCATTAATGAGAAATAAAATCTGGTTTGGTGGTACTTTTGTAACTATTTGTTTAATTTTACCGTCCGTATTATTACTGACCCAATTATTAATACTTTTTGCTGCTCCAGGGTTACTAAAGTCTAAATTAGTCACCTGTGCTTGGTAAAACTTTTGATTTTTTGCCAGGAATTCTGGATTCAGGCTAATATTCTGATTTGCCCAGAGAGAATTCGCAATAGTTAACTTCACTTGTGGGTCAAGATTTTCTAGAAGTGTTTTTAATGCCAAATTCGAGTCATTGATGTCTGGTAGTGCTAGCCCCTCTAACTCTAAACCTTTAGCCATTACCTGTTTTGTAGTACCACTAGCACCGTTGTAGGTCATAGCTAGAGCGATCGCTACACTAGAAGGGGAGATAAAAATGTTTTTCTGGAAATCATTTTGCAATACATTAGAAAATAGTTTTAATCCAAACTTTGTATTTGCAGCAACGACTTTGTTATCAGAATTGAGTTTTTTTTTTGCTATGGGGTATTCAGAGGTATTTACACGCGATCGCTCCAGATTCTTTGTATTATCCTTGGCATTACCATTAACCTGAGAGCATCCCAATACACTCATTAGCATTACCCCAGCAGCAGCTAACACATACCGCCTCCCCAAACGCACACCATAACGCCTTTGCAAAAAAATCTCTCTCGCATCACTTAATTTTTGCTTCATGTTGCAACCTGAATTGTCACAGTCTGTATACTGACTATGCCATCTCCAGAGCCTTCGTCCCTTACGGTTACAGTTTTCGCAACAACTTCTCAATTTTGGATTTTGGATTTTGGATTTTAGATTTTAGATTACTCTATACAAAAGTCCCCTCCATCAATCCATCCCTCCATCCCTCCATCCCTCCATCACTCCCCACACTCCCCACACTTCTTCACTCCTTCCCCCTTCCCCACCAAGCCAAAGCATAGGATTGAGTTGGTTCATTAATCTGTTGTTGAAAATGAACGCGAATCTTATATTTACCAGTGGTGGGAACAGGACAAAAAATGTGTTCTACACTATCAATAAAGCTGACAGAGGAGCAAACAACACCATCTTGATCATTTTTGGCATCAGCTTGAATGAGGTAAAGGTCAAGGTTATTTAATCCACGATTGCGAAATATTTCTCCAGCATCATATTGACCATTTTTATTTTTGTCTCTTAATTCCACCAATCGATCCCAAACCAAAGTAATGGACACAAAACTCTGTTTTTGTAAAGGTTTATTTAAGAAATATTCTGTAACATTCCCAGCAGTAACTTGGTGATAATCCCAACCCATTACTGGTACAGGTTGGGATGAGCGCCATTGCCGAGCACTAAACTGTTTATAGGCTCGAAATGCATTTAAATGTCCCGTTCCCATTTGGTCGTTGAGAGGAACTTTGGGGTTTTTGTAGGCATCAGAATCCAGCCAATTTTTATTTTGTTTGTCAATTAAGGTTCTGGTCATTCCTAGCCTTAAACCATCGCCACTGTCTTTGATTTTTTCCGTAGAATTGAGTAATACTGCTTTCATCACTTCATGACGGCGAGCCGCAATAGTCCAACCAGGTTGTTTTTTCCTTAATTGGCGATCGCTAAATTCTTGTAATAATGCTATGGTGCCCGTAACTTGAGGAGTAGCAAAACTGGTTCCTGTGACCTTTCCCCTCCTTCCATTAGCTTTAATTACGGGAATATTATTACCGGGAGCCACGATCCCAATTCCATTTCGTCCCCCTAAATTAAATTCCTTACCAACTAATCTGCGACCAAAACCTTCACTAATCATCGCCAGGTTGGACACGTCAAGTTTTTGAAACATACCTCCCCGGAGGGAAGAAAAAGCCACGTTCACCCCATTGTAATTATCTGTGGGAATAGAAATACCACCCTTACCTTGATTCCCAGCGATCGCATACACAACATTATGTACCCGAGTAGACCAATCAATACATTGAGTTAGTAAAGCATTACCATCTAACAAGGGATCTGGTCGCGGATCTCGATTTAATGGCTCTCCGAAACTAAAGTTAATCGCCCGCACATCCCCACCATTCTGTAAAGCTATATGTTGGGCAGATAAACATTCCCGATCCTGGGCTGAGGTTTTACTAGAACCCACAGCAGAGGAATACAACTTAGCATGAGGAGCAACTCCGGGAAAAGCTTTATGCCGGCTCACCATAATCCCTGCCACATTGTAAGCATGATTATCTACACCACTATTAGATTTAGCCGGTTGATTACGACGAAAAACTCCCGCCAGGGAAATTAATCGATTCTTAGATACCGCCTTATCCCATCCAAACATCCCCGGACGACCTATTTCCACTTGACCAATAGCAATTTTGCGACCTGTGAGATTATATGGAAATTTATGTAACTTCAAAGCATTAATACCACTACCATTGAGGGGAGTTTCTCCAGCGATTACAGGTAAACTACAAAAAGAAATACCCAATCCCCAAATTAGTAAAGATAGTTTTTTGGACATATAGTTCATATTTATTAGTTCTTTGTACTTCATCTTATTTATTTAAATATCAATAAACTGGATTAAATAAATTAATATATTGCTCAATATTTTGTTACGATACTTACAGACGAGAACGCATCAAAACCCACTAGCCATGACCAAAACCAATAAATCCACTGTAATTGCTCCCTCCATCCTCTCAGCAGATTTTAGCCGTCTAGGAGAAGAAATTAGTGCTGTAGATGCAGCTGGAGCCGATTGGATTCACGTCGATGTAATGGACGGTCGATTTGTCCCTAATATTACGATAGGTCCTCTGGTTGTGGAGGCAATTCGTCCAATTACCAAAAAACCTCTGGATGTTCACTTAATGATTGTGGAACCAGAGAAATATGTGGAAGGTTTTGCTAAAGCTGGAGCAGATATTATTTCCGTACACTGCGAGCATAATGCATCTCCCCACTTACATCGTACTCTTTGCCAAATCCGAGAATTAGGTAAACAAGCAGGGGTAGTACTCAATCCTTCCACACCTTTGGAATTGATTGATTACGTTTTAGAGGTGTGTGATCTAATTTTAATTATGAGTGTCAATCCAGGTTTTGGTGGTCAAAGTTTTATTCCCACAGTAGTGCCCAAAATCCGCAAACTCCGTCAAATGTGTGATGAACGTGGTTTAGATCCTTGGATTGAGGTAGATGGGGGATTAAAAGCAAATAATACTTGGCAGGTTTTGGAAGCTGGAGCAAATGCAATTGTTGCTGGTTCAGCAGTATTTAAGGCTCCTGATTATGCCGAAGCTATTAGTAATATTCGTAATAGTAAGCGTCCTGCACCAGAATTAGCTCAGGTTTAACTCGCTACGCGAGAAGTAAGAAGGAAGAGGTAAATTGTAAATTCCAAAACACTTATGGCTTCCCCTTCCTCCTATTTCCTAGTTTAATTTATTCTCTTGAGATTAATAATTGTTGAAATATCTTATGGTGTGTGAGCATTAATGCCATGCATCATTATTTTTTATATAGCACTACGCAGTTAGGACACGGACAATCAATTTCATCCTTGATGGTGAAATTTTTTCATTTCTAGGAGAAGCCGCGCTTGGGGCATCTACGGGACTGCCTCCTTTATGCCGGAAAACCCTTCCACCGCAATAACTCACTTATTACTTATTATTTATTACTTATTACTTATTACTTGATCGTAGGGCTATAAGTTGAGAAATTTTAACATTAATCGACCAAAACAATTGGAAAAGACTAGAATTTGGGTAGTAGCATCCATAATTTGAAATTTCAGCACCTTGGATGCTAAACCACAATATTTTTATAGGATTTTATAGGAGGTTAGATTATGGCTATCTCCACAATTAACCCTGCGACAGGGGAATTATTGAAAACTTTTGAGCCACTCAAAGATACAGAAATTGCCACAAAATTAAATTTGGCACAACAGGCTTTTGATAACTATCGTTATACTAGTTTGCAGGAGCGTTCGCAATTATTGCAATCTTGTGCTGATATTTTAGAGCAGGATGCAGAAAAATTTGCCAAGTTGATGACCCTAGAAATGGGCAAAACTTACAAAAGTGCGATCGCAGAAGCAAAAAAATGTGCCTTAGTTTGTCGCTATTATGCTGAAAATGGGGCCGAATTTCTAGCTGATGTACCGGCAAAAACTGATGCTAGTCAAAGTTTTGTCCGCTACCAACCATTGGGGATAATTTTGGCGGTAATGCCCTGGAATTTTCCTTTCTGGCAAGTATTCCGCTTTGCTGCACCTGCACTCATGGCAGGCAATGTGGCTTTACTCAAACACGCTTCTAATGTGCCCCAGTGTGCCTTGGCAATTGAAAGTATTTTTCAACAAGCAGGTTTGCCTCAGGGAGTATTTCAAACCCTATTAATTGGTGCCAATCAAGTAGCAGACTTAATGGCAGATGAACGAGTAAAAGCAGCTACATTGACAGGTAGCGAACCAGCCGGTGCATCTTTAGCTATGGCATCAGGAACACAAATTAAGAAAACAGTTTTGGAATTAGGTGGTAGCGATCCGTTTATTGTCCTAGAAAGCGCTGACTTAGAAGCCGCAGCTGTGACTGGAACTACAGCAAGGATGTTGAATAACGGTCAATCTTGTATTGCAGCCAAACGCTTTATAGTAGTAGATGCGATCGCAGATAAGTTTGAAAAACTACTATTAGAAAAATTTCAGGCTCTCAAGGTAGGCAATCCCATGCTACCAGAAACCGATATCGGTCCCTTAGCAACTGCAAAAATACTTCAAGATTTAGACCAACAGGTGCAAAAAAGCGTTCATATGGGGGCAAAAGTGGTTTTAGGTGGAAACCCCATAGCTAATAGTCATGGTAATTACTATCCACCAACCCTAATTACTGACATCCCTCAAGCACATCCCATCGCCAAAGAGGAATTTTTCGGTCCTGTAGCCATGTTGTTCCGGGTTCCAGATATTGATGCAGCAATTAAGCTGGCTAATGATACTCCTTTTGGTTTAGGTGGTAGTGGTTGGACAACCGATACTCAAGAACAGCAGCGTTTAATTAATGAAATTGAAGCCGGTGCAGTCTTTATTAATGGTATGGTGAAGTCCGATCCACGTATGCCTTTTGGTGGTATTAAACGTTCTGGATATGGTCGAGAATTAAGCATTCAAGGCATACATGAATTTGTCAATATTAAAACTGTGTGGGTGAAGTGAATCAGTTAACAGAAAATTGATTTTGATTTAAGAGTTTTCCCAATAAAAAAATATCCCCACATTGCTTATGGTGCAGGCATATTGCCTATCTTTTTTGTGGACTTTTCTCAGTAGAAGTAACCATCAAGTAGACAATACTTGCCTGACATAATAAAAAATATCCAATAACTTGGTAGGGGCAAGGCATCCATAACCTCTCAATATATTCTCAATATAT
>NZ_FYBH01000140.1 GCF_900185595.1 Calothrix rhizosoleniae SC01 | reverse complement strand
AGAACTGGGAAAACCTCTTCTTTAAAATATTTACCCTCCAAAGTTGGAGCAAATCTGATTCCCTTGCTAGTGGATTTACAGGGTGCAGCTTCAGCCACAACCCTGAAGGGATTAGCAGATAATTTGGTGTCGCAAATTCTGGAAGCTTCACGACGATTACCCCGGAAAATAGATTTACCTTACCCAGATTCCGCAACCAACGATCCATTTATTGCTTTGCAAAACTGGCTGGGACAAATAGAACGCAAGTTTCCCGGTAAGCGATTTCTCCTGTGTTTGGATGAATACGAGCGCCTGAGTGAAGTGGTAGAGGCGACAAATAGCAAAGTTCCCCTCAACTTCCTCCGCAATGTTTTACAACATCGTACCGCTTGGACTTTACTTTTCAGTGGCGCTCGTCAATTATCAGAACTACCCGATTATTGGAGTGACTATCTAATTAATACCCGTGCTTTACGGATGAGCTATCTGCAAGAATTAGAAGCGCGGGAGCTAATTATCGAGCCAGTGGAGGGGTTCCGCCAGATTTACGAGCCGGAAGCTGTAGATGAGATTATCCGCCTCACCCATTGCCAGCCATATTTAGTACAGTTAATGTGCTACGAAATAGTAGAATTACTGAATCGGGAAACTAGAGCAAATCGCCGAGATAATGATACAGTCACAGCTACCGCCCAGGACATTGAAACAGTAATTCCCATTGTACTCGAACGAGGCGATCAATATTTCCGGGAATTCTGGAGGAGCTTAACAGATGGCGATCGCAATTTACTATGGCGTGTATCACAAGATGAAGCACCTACATCTGCCGATAGTCCCGTTGTCAGAAAATTAGTCCGTAAAGAAATATTACAAGAAGACAGCGATCGCTGTTATTTCCAAGTCCCTTTAATCAAAAAATATTTACAATACCTATACCTAACGGGGGAGGAAGTATAAGAAAAATTAAGTTAATTTATGTAGTGTCCTATGGTTTTTTGACTAATTAGATACAGACAGAATTAAGTCTTTACCATAGTCAATAATTAAGCATCTATACCCGCTTTATCTGGAAAAAGTAGGTTTTTTAACCTGATTGGGGCAATATTATGTTTCATAATATACAAGGAATCAGCAATTAAAAAATCAATTAATGATAAAATATCTTAATTCATAAATCATTAAGCATAAGTTAAGCTAAGTTTAAAATGTATATTTAATTACTTTTTCACTCACATAGCACAGAAAAAGATTGATTGGCAAATTTATCAACTAGTACAAGCAAAGGTTGTAGGTGAGCTCTGGAGATTTCTATTGTTTCGAGGCGGTTAATACCTTGCGAAAGATAACCTTATCATCTCCTGCATTGTAAAATTCACGGATTCGCGCTTCTTCCTCATACCCCTGTTTGCGGTAAAATGCCCGTGTACGCTCCAAATTTGGCATTCCAGAAGTTTCCACAAGTAAAATGCGCTCGCCCCGTGTCGTCAAAGCTTGTTCCACATGGCGTAGTAGTTTCGTTCCGTACCCTTTCCCTTGATGTTGGGGATGGACAGCAATAAAATACAGATTCCATGTTCCATTAGCATAAGGCTCAGGTGCGTAGTACGCAACCCCCACCGGGTTAGTATCAGCGTAGGTGATCCAAAAATTATCTTTGCCAAGGTTACCATCAAAGTATTCTGTCAACATCCCGCCAAGTTCCTCCAACTCTTGCGGTTGAAATAGACCGATAGCCTCAGCGATCGCCATTAGAGCTTTCTTGTCATTGGGTGTAGCGGGTCGAATCATGATGAAGTAATAAGTAAGAAGTAAAAAGTAAGAAGTAAGAAATAATAAGTTTATTTTGATTTGAGTTTGTTTATTGTGCTAATCAAAATTTTTATTATTTCAGTAATTTCTTGTTGCATGAGAGATAATTTTTGTTCAGAAACTAGCTCAGATTTAATCATTATTTTAATCCAGTATTGCGTTTCCGAAGCTTCTTTTAAGGCAATCGAATATTTGGATATATAATCATTTGTTGATTGAGCATAGATAGCTTCAGCACAATTAGCTCCAATCGATGTACCACTTCTCAAAAATTGTTTAGCTAATATTTTCCCAGCATCATCAAAATTTCTTTGACTCAATTCACTATAAGCTTTGATAACACGAATAGCAAAATTTTCAGTTCTTTGTTGAATACTAATCCAAGAATTACTCATTATTTATTATTTCTTACTTATTATTTATTATTTATTACTTATTACTTATTACTTAAAAAAGCGATAGAGCATATACCCTACCGCTTAATAGTTGATTAATTATGATGAAATTAACAGATGGGAGCCAATAGTTGCTTATTCAACTCCAGGGGTTAATAATTCTTTCCTTTCCTGTGCTCTCACGGTAATATTATTATCCTCATCCACATCCACGAAGGCTGTATCACCATCTTTAATTCGACCCGAAAGGATTTCTTCTGCTAGACTATCTTCCAGTAAGCGCATAATTGCTCGACGCAATGGTCTTGCACCATAACTGGGATTATAACCTTCTTGTAGCAGACGCTCCTTGAAGCGATCGCTGACTTCCAGAGAAATTCCTTTTTCGGTGAGACGACCAAATACTTCCTTGAGCATGATGTCGGCGATTTGTGTCACCTCTTCCTTGTTCAATTGACGGAAGACGATAATCTCATCTAAACGGTTGAGGAATTCAGGACGGAAGACACTCTTCAGCTCTTCATTTACCAAGGACTTAATCCGGTTGTACTGAGATTCGCTTTCATTGTCAGCAAACTCGAAACCAATACCACCACCACCTTTCTCAATCACCTTGGAACCAATGTTGGAAGTCAAGATTAATAAGGTGTTTTTGAAGTCCACGGTACGACCCTTGGCATCCGTTAACCTACCGTCTTCTAAGATTTGCAGCAGCATATTAAACACATCGGGGTGTGCTTTCTCGATTTCGTCGAATAATACTACTGTGTAGGGACGGCGGCGCACAGCTTCTGTTAATTGACCACCTTCGTTGTAGCCTACATAACCAGGAGGTGAACCGATCAACTTAGATACGGTGTGACGCTCCATGTATTCAGACATATCTAGGCGAATCATGGCTTCTTCAGAACCGAAGAAGTAAGAAGCTAATGCCTTGGTTAACTCAGTTTTACCAACCCCGGTAGGACCGGAGAAAATAAAGCTAGCAATGGGTCGGTTGGGATTCTTCAAGCCGACACGAGCGCGACGGATAGCGCGGGAAACTGCCTTAACTGCATCTTCCTGACCGATGAGTCGCTGGTGCAAGGTATCTTCCATGTGCAGCAGCTTTTCGGATTCGGACTCTGTGAGTTTATTCACAGGTACGCCAGTCCAAGAAGCGACGATGTGGGCAATATCTTCTTCCGTAACTACCGGTTCATCACCATCAGTTTTGTTAGAGTTAGACTTGCTTTGAGCGATCGCTTTTATTTCAGCTTTAATTTCCATTTCCCGATCGCGCAATTCCCCAGCCTTATCAAAGTCTTGGGAACGTACTGCATCATCTTTTTCTTTCAAAATTTGACGCAATTCCTTGTCTAATTCCTTCGCTGCTGGTGGCAGTTGGGAGTTAATTAAACGCACGCGGGAACCGGCTTCATCAATTAAATCAATTGCTTTATCCGGTAAATAACGGTCACTAATATAACGGTCTGACAACTTTGCGGCTGCGACTAGAGATTCATCAGAAATTTTTAATTTATGATGTTGCTCATAGCGTTCGCGCAGACCATATAAGATTTCTATGGTTTCATCTACAGATGGCTCACCCACCATTACTGGTTGGAAACGACGTTCTAGAGCTGCATCCCGCTCAATGTGTTTGCGGTATTCATCTAGGGTGGTAGCACCGATACATTGCAATTCACCCCTCGCCAAAGCTGGCTTGAGGATATTTGCCGCATCAATGGCACCTTCCGCCGCACCTGCACCAATTAAGGTGTGAACCTCATCAATTACTAAAATTACATTTCCCGCCTGACGAATTTCATCCATGATCTTCTTCAGACGTTCTTCAAATTCACCTCTGTATTTGGTTCCTGCAACCAGTAAACCTATGTCCAGAGTTACTACACGTTTTTCTTCTAAGATGTCGGGGACATCCTTATTAGAAATCCTTTGTGCTAAACCTTCTGCGATCGCAGTTTTACCAACCCCTGGTTCCCCGATGAGAACAGGATTATTTTTAGTACGGCGACCGAGAATTTGAATCACTCGTTCAATTTCCTTGGCGCGTCCCACTACTGGGTCAAGCTTGCCGTCAGCTGCTAATTGGGTTAGGTTAGAACCAAATTCATCCAGTGTGGGAGTCTTATTGCCGCGAGTTGAGCCACCGGTACTCACCTCCGCCGTTTCTCCCAACATCCGAATTACCTGGGTTCTCACCTTAGATAAATCCACACCCAAATTTTCTAGCACTCTGGCTGCTACACCTTCACCTTCTCGGATCAGACCCAACAGCAGATGCTCGGTGCCAATGTAATTGTGCCCCAGCTGGCGTGCTTCCTCCAAGGATAGCTCCAAAACTCGCTTTGCCCGTGGCGTAAACGGAATTTCCACGGCAACAAAGCCTGAGCCTCGACCTATGATCTTTTCGACTTCAATCCGAGCGTCTTTGAGATTGACACCCATAGATTTCAGTACTTTAGCCGCCACTCCGGTACCTTCTCCAATTAGACCCAAGAGGATCTGTTCGGTACCTACGAAGTTATGACCCAGGCGGCGTGCCTCTTCCTGGGCTAACATAATCACCTTAATGGCTTTTTCTGTGAAGCGTTCAAACATGGCATTTATCCCATCACCTGCGTCGTGCCGGTAAGCTGATTTTAGCACAGGCTAATTTGAGCGATCCCTGTATAAATATACAGATATCCCCCAACATACGGGAATGTATTGGTATTTCCTTAATTATTTTTTACTTTTTCTGATTCAGTGTACTGAGTCAATCACGTCCCATATTTTTTCCTACTGACTCAAATCCATAGAGGACTAGATGTTCAGGTTTTGAGGAGTTATTCAAACAACCAAACAATAACTAATACCATAAAATACATATTACGTCAATGTTATTCTGAACAGTATGATATTTTTTTATAGTTAAAGAAATTATAAATATAAAATTCAATCATTGAATCCCAACACTGATAGGTAAAAAACATAATCTTACTTAAAGTAAAATTACAATAATTATCAAAAATCATATTCAGGCAAAATGTAATGTAACTTCCTTAACATTCTGCTCAACTCAGAGGCAAAATAATCTTTTTGAGTAAAAATACTTAAGGGAGAGGTGTAGGGAATAATGTGAATTGTGGGTTAACACTTATTAACCGAAGGAAGTAGCCAGAAGGAAGTAGCCAGAAGGAAGTCCCAATGAAAAAATTTTTCACCACCAATTATCTAAGGAGAATTTTTCCTTCCCCTAACACCCGACTCCCGACTCCCAACTCCCGACTCCCAACACCCAACACCCTCTTGTCCCGTCACTCCTGAAAAAAACTGAGGCGATCGCAAATCATGGTATACCATTGAGCTAAAGTTGTCTGGAATTGTGGTTGTTGCATACCACTCAGCCATAATATTAGGGCATCTTCACCATTATCTTGGTAGTAATTGGGTCGCTTTCCCGCTCTTTTGAAGCCAAATTTTTGATATAAAGAGATTGCCGGGGAGTTAGAAACTCTAACTTCCAGGGTGGCTCTTTCTAAACCGCGATCATAAGCGGATTTGAGCAAAAAATAAAGTATAGCCTGTCCTAATCCTTGATGGTGGTATTGGGGATTAACAGCTAAAATCGTCACGTGTGCTTCTTCTAAAATTGACCAAAAGCAACCCATTGCTAATAATTTTTCCGAAGACAGGGTAGAAAAAAGACCTAATAAGTCACAATAAGGACTATCTAACTCCCTTTGGTAGGTTTCCAAACTCCAAAGTCTGCCAAAACAGATTCTATCCAAAGTCACCACAGCATCTAGGTCTTCTGCTGTCACCGGTTTTAATTTGATATTTAATGTATTCACACTTGTTGGATAAGGTACAACCCATTTGTAAACTGGGAATCGGGATTCATTATTATGCCCATCATTTAAACAAGGACAAGCCTTTATAGTTATGGTATCGACTCACCCCCCTGAGACTCAAGATTCTGCGATTAAGTATTTACCAAAAGTAAGCAATAATCAGCCGAAGATTTCCCCTAATCAGCAACTTCTACCACTGACAGCCAAAGTTAATAGTAGAGATTGCCTAGAAATTGGAGGTTGTGATGTAACAACCTTAGTACAGAGATTTGGTTCACCTTTATATATTTTAGATGAAATTACCCTGAGAACTGCCTGTAGCCAATACAGAGATACATTTCAGCACTATTACCAGGGTGAATCCCAGGTGCTTTATGCTTCTAAAGCATGGAGTTGTGTGGCTGTTTGTGCGATCGCTGCATCAGAAGGTTTAGGAATTGATGTGGTATCTGGTGGAGAACTATACACTGCACTAACGGCGGGGGTCAGTCCAGAACTAATCTATTTCCATGGTAATAATAAATCCCTGGCAGAATTAGTTTTAGCCTTGGAATCTGGTTGCACAATAGTGGTGGATAACTGGTATGAGTTGACAACTCTAGTGGAATTAGCCACAGAGAAGTCTCTCAGTGGAATTCCCATTATGCTGCGGCTAACACCCGGTATTGAATGCCATACCCATGAATACATTCGCACGGGGCATTTAGATAGTAAATTTGGCTTCGACCCGAATGACTTGGATCAGCTATTTACTTTTGTGAACCAGCAATCAGTACTCAATTGTATCGGGTTACATGCCCATATTGGTTCCCAAATTTTTGAACGCCAACCCCACCGAGACTTAGCTGGGGTCATGGTGCAGTGGTTAAGTAAAGCTAGTGAATATGGTTTATCTGTAACCCAATTGAATGTTGGTGGTGGCTTAGGAATTAAGTATACTGAATCTGACGATCCCCCCAGCATTGAAGATTGGGCAAAACCCATTTGTGAAGTAGTACAAGAAGCTTGCACCGCAGCAAAATTACCCCTACCAAAATTACTATGCGAGCCAGGGCGATCGCTAATTGCCACTGCTTGTATTACAGCTTATACTATTGGATCATCAAAGGTTGTTCCTGATATCCGTACCTACGTAGCAGTGGATGGTGGTATGTCCGATAATCCCCGTCCTATTACCTACCAATCACTTTATTTATCAGTAGTTGCCAATCGGATGTCAGAACCCCTAACAGAAACTGTGACAGTGGCAGGTAAACACTGTGAATCAGGGGATATTGTGATTAAACATGCCCATTTACCAAAGACGGAACCAGGAGATGTTTTAGTAGTCATAGGGACTGGTGCCTACAATTACAGTATGGCATCTAACTACAATCGCCTGCCTCGACCAGCAGCAGTTATAGTGGCAAATGGCGAAGCCAATCTAATTTTGCAAAGGGAAACCTATCAAGACTTGATTGGAAAAGACTGCCTACCAGAAAGACTCAAAAGCTAGTAACAGATTGGTTATTATTTATTTTCATTTAATAAATAATAACCAATCACTAAACGACTAGTCAGGAATCATCGAAGTACTAAAGGCGAAAGCGTAAATCCAGATGTCATGGGGAATTGGTGGAAGCAATGGCTGATAACCTTTATCGGGTCGCAGTCCTTGCTATTGAAGGCTCTGGATATTGTATTGGTTCTGGTGCTCACTTATATGATGCTAATTTTGATCAATGAGCGCCGGACTTTATGGATGGTACGGGGATTTATTTTTTTAATGTTAGCCTCCGCACTTAGTGACCAATGGGAACTAGGTCTGCTCAAGTTTGTGCTTGATAAGTTAGTGGTTGGTTCTGCTGTAGCTATGGCTGTAGCTTTACAGTCAGAATTTCGTAGGTTTTTGGAACAATTAGGACGGGGTGAATATCGTCAGCTATTTCAACCATCTCGTTTGGTAATTCCCAAATCAGATAATGTGATAGATGAAATTGTGGACGCAGTCAAAGAACTTTCCAAAAGTCGTATTGGAGCTTTATTGATTATTGAAACCTCTGGTACGGTTGATGAGCGAGATTTTTCTGTGCCGGGAGTCAAGCTGAATGCAGAAGTTTCTAAAGAACTACTCCAAACAATTTTTCAACCTAAAACTTTATTACACGATGGAGCAACATTAATTCGTGGATCACGGATAGCAGCATCAGGTATAATTTTACCGCTTTCAGGACGCACTGCTTCGCGTCAATTAGGAACACGCCATCGAGCTGCTATGGGAATTACTGAGCGAGTCGAAAATTGCATTTGTGTGGTTGTATCTGAAGAAACAGGTTCTATTTCTTTAGCGGAAAGGGGAACCCTAAATAGACCACTGACTATCACGAAACTGAAAGAGTCTTTGGAGGCTCGATTTGCTCCCACTGTGGATCGGGAAGCGGTAGCACCTGGTTTATTCAGTTTGGGTCGTCAAATTCGTAGTCAGGTTCTAGCATTACTATCACGTTTACTCGGTTTATCATCGACCGCTTCGCGAGATAAAAAATGACAGTACAACAAAAAATTCAATTGCAATATTTACCCTCCGATTTAAAGCCAGAACTGCTACCCAAGCACGTAGCAGTAATTATGGATGGCAATGGTCGCTGGGCAAAACGTCAAGGATTACCTCGGATTATGGGTCATAAGCGGGGAGTAGATGCTTTAAAGGATTTGCTTCGCTGTTGTAAAGATTGGGGGGTTGAAGCATTAACAGCTTATGCCTTTTCCACGGAAAATTGGGGTAGACCACGAGAAGAAGTGGATTTTTTAATGACACTATTTCAGAAGGTTTTGCGCCAAGAATTAAGGGAAATGGTGCGGGAAAACGTACAAATTAAATTTGTCGGTAATTTAAACGATTTGCCATCTGCTCTCCAGACAGAAATTTCTCGTTCTATGGAAGAGACGAAAGATAATCGCAGTATCCGATTTACAATAGCAACAAATTATGGGGGTAGACAAGAAATTGTCCAGGCTTGCCATGCGATCGCTCAAAAAGTCGAACAAGGTTTACTCAAAGCCGATGAAATTGATGAAGCGACTTTTGAACGTCACCTGTATACAGCTGGTACTTGCGACCCAGATTTATTAATTCGTACTAGTGGAGAGGTGCGTCTCTCAAATTTTCTCCTCTGGCAAATGGCTTATTCAGAAATTTATATTACTGATACTCTCTGGCCTGATTTTGACCGTAGTGAGTTTCACCGCGCTTTGTCTACTTTCCAACAACGGCAACGTAGATTTGGCAAAGTTGTTTAAAAAGGAGTTAGGAGTGAAGGAGTGATGGAGTGATGGAGTGATGGTTGATGGTTGATAGTTGGGAGTTAAGATTTTTTATCTTTCCCTCTTTCCTTCCTTCCCTCTTTCCCTCTTTCCCTCCTTCCCTCCTCTTCTATGGTCCAGAAAAAACTGCTTGTTCTATATCTTGGCGAGTTAAAGAATATTTAAAAGCTCTTTGAATATCTTCTCCATCTTTCCCTGCTTGCAGGTATCTAACTACTATTTGTTCGATATCTAGGTAGAGCTCGGCTTGCCAAGAATCTCTCTTGAGGTACCAATAGTGGAGTTGTTTTTCGTCTTGCTGGCATCCCTGTGCTCTTAACCACTGCTCAATTTGTGGTAGAGGATGGCTATATAATGGTGTGTCTGGAGAAGGAAAAGTCATTTTAGTTATCAGTTATCAGTTATCAGTTATCAGTTATCAGTTACCCTATGAGCGACGGGTGAACGAAATTTTGGGTGGAATTTCTAGCTAAGTATCCAAAAAATCACTCCCCATACCTCCCACGCTCCTCACACTTTTTTCGCTCACCCATGAGTGACTGCGGGGGGCTTGTACCCAGTCTATTTTTTGCTCATAAGTTAAGTTAAAAGTCAAAATATTTATTAATTTTTATCGGAATTACTGCACTAGGAAGATTGCTGATTTGCTGTTGAATTGGGGGAGATGGGGTTAATTGAGTAGAAAATGCTGTATCTCCACGGGTTATACCAATAGCGATCGCTAATATTAAACAACCTACAAATGTCATCACTAAGGTAAATAAGGCAAAAATTTCACCGGCTGAGAGGGGGCGATCGCTAGCATCAAGGTAGGCTGATTTTGTCCAGTCATAGCCGGAAGCAGCTGGGTGATTAGGACTAGGAGGTGTTTGAATTACTCCAAACCGGGAATACCCGATTTTCAGGTCGTAGGTTTGTCGTCTTTCTGGATTACTCAGAGTGGCATAAGCTTCATTGAGTTGCTGAAATTTGACGGTAGCTGTACTAGCAGATAACTCTGTAGTATCTGGATGATAGCGTTTGCTTAATTCCCTATAGGCGCGACGAATTTCAATTACCGATGCTGATGGATGTAATCCTAACAGGGTGTAGTAAGTGGGTTTACTGCGAGACGGCATTGCCCCATTCTCATTCACGGGTGTTTTACTTCAACTTACAATTAACTTTGTGTTTATATCTTAAACTTACCAGCTATTCAATCTTCACAATCCAAAATCTAAAATCTAAAATCTAAAATTGTATTACGTCATTCTCTTCCCAATAACTTCGTCAATACGAGTTTGCACAGCATCAGCCACAGCTGGTATTTCTGCTTCTGGAATTTGCCAGAGTTTGGTAATTAGCCAGGAAGGGACGGGACTTATAAGCATATGACAGCGACCGCAAAGAACAATTAAATTGGATAATTCATTACTACCACCTTGACTTCTAGGAATAATATGATGCACTTGTGCGCTATTTTCTTTGCCACATACTTGGCATTGTCGATGATCCCTTGCTAATACTTCTTGCCTAATTTCTCGCCAATTTTTCATCGCTAAAATAATTAGAGTAAATCTGCACGGGGTTTAAAGGTTTCAATGTTGCGTATTTTCTCGTATAGTTCCTTCTCTTCGATACTAATGTTTTTTGGTGTTACTATTTGAATTTCCACGAGTTGATCTCCTCGTTGACCGCGATCGCTGGGATAGCCTTTACCGGAAAGACGCAATCTTTGCCCGGATCTAACTCCTGGAGGTATGCTCATTTTCACTAATCCATCTAGGGTAGGTGCTTCTACCTGTCCCCCCAATACCGCTTCACTAGGAGTAATGGGAATCTGGCAGTATATATCCGCACCTTCTATTTTAAATATTGGATGAGGATTAACAGTAATTTTCAAGTATAAACTACCACCTCCTATACCCTGTTCCCGCAAGCGAATGGTCTGACCTGTGACCATACCAGGAGGCATATTTACTTCTAGCGATCGCCCATCTTCTAAACGAATACGTTCTAAACCACCTTGATATGCTTTTTCCAGAGGTAAGGTTAACCTGGCTTCAATGTCCCGACGGGTGGAGCGAGGAACTGTGTATTGTACTTTTGATTTGGAGGTGCGAAACGGGTCTTTTGGTGCACTATTAGCATTTGTAGAGTTTCTGGTGTCTTTGCGAGTTCCAACACCTACAACTTGATTTATAAAGCTTTCAAAGTCAGAAAATTCGCTGGGGTCTACATCTGAAGTTTCTGAGGGACTACTAGTACGATTTCCCCAAGGTTTGTTTTTGGGTGATTGTTTGTTGTTAAAACCCTTTTGTTTCCAAAAGCTACCGATTCGATCATATTGCGAACGCCTGGTATTATCGGAAAGCACTTCATATGCTTCACCAATTGCCTTAAATTTTTCCTCTGCTTCCTTATTTCCGGGATTGAGGTCTGGGTGGTACTGTCTAGCTAAACGCCGATAATTTTTTTTTATATCTTCGCTGGATGCATCTTTTGATACTCCCAAAATTTCATAATAATCGCGAAAGTTACGCAAATTTTGCTGCATAGTTGAGTAATTTTATGGAGATTAGTTTTATCTGCCCTTCTGCCTTCTAAGCAGGGGGCAGGGAGCAGGGAGCAAGGAGCAGGGAGCAGGGGTGAAGGAAAAATTATATTTAGATAATTGATGGTGAAAATTACTTTTCATCGGGACTGCCTCCTGACTTCTGCCTTCTTCAAAGCCAATCATCGTCATCATCATCCCAATTATCTTGATAGGTTGGACGAGGCGGTTTACGATTAGATTTTTTTTCATAGGGGGAGCGACTATCCCTACCATAGTCGCTGCGATCGCGTTCATATTCTCGATCCCTACCGTAATTTTTGCCATAGCTGTCTCTACCATAGCTATCTTGATAGTTATCTTGACCATAGCTTCTTTTATCATAGTCACCGCGATCGCGTTCATAGCCAGTTTCTCTACTACTTTGTCTACTATAGTCATCTTGACCATAGCTTCTGCTACCATAGTTGCTGCGATCGCGTCCGTATTCCCAGTCAGAGTAGTTGCGATCGCGGTATGAATCCCGTTCTTTTTCTCTATCCCCGTCGCCGATAAAGATGTCGCGGATGGTACCAAATAAATCGTCTTCTTCGTCGTCAGAATAATATTCCCGTACTTCTCGATTGAGGTTGTACAAGGCATCTTGTAGATCGGCATATGCTTGATCGATGCCGCGATCATCTTTTTCCTGTAAACTTTGACGCAACTCCCGGCAAATACGATCAATTCGTTGACGATGGTTACGGGCAAATCCCATACCAAAATCTAGAGCGACTTCCCGGAGTTGTCTTTCTGACTGTAAAATCAATGCTTCGGCACGGGTGCGTTTTTCTACCCGTTCTTTGCGTTCTCTATCGATGTCAGCATATTTTTCTGCTTCCCGAATAGCTTCTTTAATTTCCCCTTCACTCAAATTAGAAGCACCTTGAATGGTAATACTTTGCTCCCTACCTGTGGTTCTATCCAGTGCCGTTACCTGTAAAATTCCATTGGCATCAATATCAAATGATACTTGGATTTGGGGAATACCTCTGGGTGCGGGAGGAATGCCATATAACTTAAATCTTCCTAGGGATTTATTATCTGCTGCCATTTCTCTCTCACCCTGGACAATATGAATTTCCACGGTGTTTTGGTTATTTTCGGAGGTGGAGAAAATATCAGAGCGACGTACGGGAATAGTGGTATTCCGAGGAATCAGTTTTTTCATCAGCCCACCAATGGTTTCTAACCCTACTGATAGGGGAGTAACATCCAATAACAGCACATCCTTAAATTCCCCAGCCAGAATCCCCGCTTGAATGGCTGCGCCCACCCCTACTACTTCATCGGGGTTCACATTTTGGTTTGGTTCCAACCCGATAATGGCTCCGACTATTTGCTCTACCATTGGCATTCTAGTAGAACCACCCACCAAAACCACTTCATCAATATCTTGGGGAGATAAACCTGCATCTCTGAGCGCCCTTTTGACAGGTGTCCGTAATCGTCCTAATAGATCCCCACACAAACCTTCAAATTGAGAGCGAGTCAGGCGGGTTTCCAGGTGCTTGGGGCCATCTTCCGTGGCAGTGATAAAAGGTAAATTAATATCAGTGACACTGACTGCTGAAAGCTCAATTTTCGCCTTTTCTGCTGCTTCCATTAAACGTTGTAAAGCTTGGCGATCGCGTCTTAAGTCTACCCCTTCAGCTTCTAAAAATTGTTCTGCCAGCCAATCAACTACTCTTTTGTCAAAATCATTACCACCAAGCTGAGTATCTCCACTAGTAGCTTTAACTTCAAAAACCCCGTCACCTACGTCTAGAATAGATACATCAAAAGTTCCACCGCCCAAGTCAAATACGAGGATTGTTTCATTATTTGCTTTATCTAATCCGTAAGCCAGAGATGCTGCAGTTGGTTCATTGAGAATTCGCAGTACTTCCAACCCAGCAATTCTGCCAGCATCTCGCGTCGCTTGGCGTTGGGAATCATTAAAATAGGCGGGGACGGTAATTACTGCTCCTGTTACTGGCTCCCCCAAATATTTACTGGCATCTTCGGCTAATTTTTTGAGAATCATAGCCGCAATTTCTTCCGGGGCAAAATCTCGGTTTAGTCGGGGACAGGGGATTTTAATATTACCGACTTCATCTTTGCGGATGGTGTAGGGTATTCGCTTTGACTCTGGACTAAGTTCGGCATATTTACGCCCCATGAAGCGTTTAATGGCAAAAAAGGTATTTTGAGGGTTGAGGACAGTTTGTCGCCGAGCCATTTGTCCTACAACCCTTTCCCCATCCTTACTAAAACCCACCACAGACGGAGTAGTTCGCATACCTTCTGCATTGGCAATAACCATCGGCTTGCCACCTTCCATCACGGCGACTACTGAGTTAGTTGTACCCAAGTCGATGCCTACTACCTTACCCATGCGTTGCCTTTCTCCTATATCTTTAAAACTTATAAATTATTTGTTTTGCTTACAAGTAATGCTTGATTTATTGTATCTTGCAGTTGAAAAATACACGTTCATTCCATTTTGGATTTTGGATTTTGCGGAAAGTTACCAGGGAGAACCAGGGTTGTAGACAGTAAAATGCTGGGTGCGCTTGTGGTTTTTCTAGTATGTCGCCATTATTTTAATTGGGAATTAGTAGAATTTGTGAACTTAAAAAATCAGCTAGAAGCTCATCTGACTCAAATCATACGAGAGCGGGATCCTTATCTGGCAACTGCTGGACATTTCTTTGTTCAAGAATACATTCGCCAAGAATTGTCACAATGGGGAAGTGTGGAAATCCACACCTTCATGGTTGGTAGCAAAACCTGTAAGAATCTGATTTTGAATTTACCTCCCCAAGCTGAGTTTGCCAAGGGTAATTTCTCCCCAATTCTCATTGGTGCCCATTATGATGCGGTACCGGGAACAAAAGGTGCGGATGATAATGCTACTGGGGTGGCGGTATTATTGGAATTAGCTAGAATGTTTGCGGTTGAGCCTATTAGATATCCATTGCAACTAGTGGCATTTGATATGGAAGAGTATGGCTTGCTTGGTAGTATTGAATATGCAAATAAATTAAAGCAAGAACAGCAGCCTTTACGGTTGATGATTTCTTTGGAAATGTTGGGTTATTGTGATTCTCGTCCTCACTCTCAAAATTATCCCCGTCCCTTAGAACTTTTTTATCCCAATTGTGGTAATTTTATTGCTTTAATTGGCAATTGGCGGACACTGGGGGATTTAATTGGCATTAGTCGTCATATTCGTAAAGTTGGTGTGGCGAGTCAGTGGTTACCTGTTCCCAACGGAGGTAAGATAGTTCCGGAGACACGCAGAAGTGACCATGCACCATTTTGGGATGCGGGTTATCCAGCAATTATGGTTACAGATACGGCGAATATGCGGAATCCCCATTATCATCAGCCGAGCGATACAATGGCGACTTTGGATTTAGATTTTTTGACGGGGGTTTGTTTGGGTTTAGAAAAGGGTATTCGGCGATTGTAGATTGAGAGAACTCCAGAAAAGATAATATAGTTGTTCCAATTTATTTCCCTAGTCGGAGCAGGGAGCAGGGAGCAGAAATTAAATAGTAATCCTATATGTAGTAATACGCATATACGTTAAGACATTGTTGAAGGCTCAAACCTATGAGCAGTATACTTATTACTTATTACTTATTACTCCCGGTTCGCCTATTTGAAATTGAGTTAGAAAAAAGCTGAACGATTTAATCGGGGTTCTAGCCTGTGATTCAAATGTACTTTCGTCCCAACCTTGTGCGATCGCATAAAAATAGAGTTTTAAAAGCGGGGTGTTAGTTCAAGCTCAATATTAAGCAAGTTCCTAGAACCATTACCAAACTTAGATTCTATGTTTTTGGGCAATTTCTTGAACTCCAAAAAAAATGAGCGAACCGGGAGTTATTACTTATTACTTATTACTTGCGCCTAGCACTATAAAACGCGATCGCAATTCAAAATCTCATCACCAT
>NZ_FYBH01000113.1 GCF_900185595.1 Calothrix rhizosoleniae SC01 | reverse complement strand
AAGTGTAATAGTAGGATATATGGGAGGTTGGGAGTGAAAAATCGCTGTCAGGCTGTGGTGAATGCGAGGAATTAGGGGATTTTGGAGTACTTCTTTACTTTATTGAGCAACGCCAAATTATCTAATTATCTAAGTGAGCCCTCAAAATTGGCACCAAGTGTCTTAGCACCATCTAGGTTAGCACCCCATAATCGAGCTCCACTGAAATCAGCATTGTTTAAGTTAGTATTTTTGAGGTTAACATAGCTTAACTTAGCTCTTCGCAGCTTAGCTCCTTGTAGATTAGCATTTTCTAGGTTAGTTATTTTACTTTTACTACTAGTAGAAGATAATCTAGCACTATATAGGTTCGCATTTTGTAAGTTTGCATTTTTCAGATTAGCTCCTTCTAAATCAGTAAACTGTAAGTTCGCTTCTTGTAGTTGAGCACCCTGTAAGTTCGCTTCTTCTAAATCTGTACCTTTTAATTGAGATTTATGTAATTTTGCAAAACTTAAATTTGCTCCCTTCAGTTGAGCTCCTGATAAATTAGCCCCTTTTAATTTGGCGTTTCGTAAATTAACATTATCAAGAAATAAACCCTTTAAATTTGCACCTGATAAATCACAATTTACACAGGCTTTAGTCTGTTGTAACCTAATAACAAGAGCTTGTTTTTGAGCTTTAATTCGTTCTCTTTCAGCTTTTTCCTTTGTAATGCGTTCCCTTTCAGCTTTTTCTTTCGCAATTCGCTCCCTTTCAGCTTTTTCTTCTGCAATGCGTTCTCTTTCAGCCTCAATTAGTTCTCTCTCAGCTAAAATCTTTTGTTCTTGTCTGTGCTTGTTAATTTGATAAAAACCTAACATTGATACACAAAGAATTAACAAACTGATGGCATATATTTTGAATAATTTAGGTTTGAATAATTTAGGAGAAAGTTTGACAGTTTTACCTACATTAGCTACATTATTATCTATTTTGCTTGATTTTAATGCTTTAAATGCTATCTCAGCATTATGAAAACGTTTCTCTAGCTTCCTTTCAACCATTTTCTCTAACCATTTAACGAAGAAATAAGATGATTTTGGTAGCTTACTTTTAAACTGAATACGTTCATTATCATCAATTAAATCTCCAATATTAATTGATTCTGTCCTTGTTAAGAGACAAATTATAGTTGCTCCTAAACTATATAAATCAGTTCCTTTTGTTAACTGACGTTTGTGAATCTGTTCAGGAGGCATGAATCCGAAAGTTCCTTTAGCAACCGTACTTGCTATTTCTCCCTCGCCAAGTTTAGCCAAACCAAAATCCACTAAATAAACTTTCTTATCTTGACTCAAAAGGATATTTTCAGGTTTAATATCTCGATGGATAATGGGTGGTTGTTGCTGTTGTAAATAAACTAATATTTCTAAACATTGAACCGCAATTTTCTGGATATCTTCAGGAGTTAAATAACCAGATTCTGCCAGTGAAGGAGCATTTTTATATTCCTGCACCAAACAAAACCCTGTTGAGGTATCAAAAGAATTTAGATAGCGAGGTATACTCGGATGATTAAGCCTCTGCAAAACTTTAATTTATTGATGGATAGCATCGTAGTCTCTCCAAGTACCCATTGCTTGAGCAAACTGAAATTGCTTAATCACCACAGTTTTACCTGTATTGATATCTTTTGCCAGATAGGTAATTCTTCCTCCCGTCAGATTCTTACCTAATTCCCGTTCAACTTCATAGCCGTTACTGGAAAAATCAGGGTAGTTAATCATTATTTAACCTGGATTATACTAAGATTCCAACGTATAATAATTAAGTTTAAGTAGGTTGGCGTAAAAAATTATCGTTTGGATAAGGCAGGGGGCAGGGAGCAGGGAGCAGGGGGAACAAGGGTTTTAGGCTTATTTACTATTCTTCACATAGTTTGGTTTTATTGTGCCGACTTACTTAGCGGAAAAGCACCAGTTATAAACTGGATTTTTTACAACTAAGAAAAAATCTGTTTTATTAGTAAGATTTAGGATAGTTTAATTGATACATCAGCGTAAATAAAGCAACCATTTTACATTGCTCAAAGCCCTATCCTATAAGCTTTTTTACTTTTGAATTTTGACTTTTGCCTTGCGGTACCAGGCTTTTCTGATAAAATGGCCGTTTTGGCATTATTGTCTGTACCAACAACCGCAATTGGGAACAGTTCGTAGCCCGTATAGATCAAGCTGTAATCACAGAGGAAAATTTGCAAGGTAAACTAATTCGTGTGGTACGCCCTGCCAATTAAGCTAAGTTTTGCTACAAAAATGAGAGATTAAACCATTAGATCGGAGACAATTCAATATATCTAGCAAGTTTACTGCCCCTTGAGCATATTAAAAATTACTAGACTATGCCAAAACGCCTTCTAGTAGTGGAATCCCCCGGTAAAGTCAAAAAACTCAGTCAAATCCTGGGAACTGACTGGATTGTACGTGCGAGCTGTGGACATATCCGAGAACTCAGCAATGAGGGGGAAGATTCCCTAGGTTTTGTCATGGATGGTAATAGGATAAAATGTCGCTACATACCCAGAGATCAGAAGGCAAAGGAAAATATTCAACAACTCAAGAATGCGGTTAAGCAAGTACAAGAGGTTATATTAGCTACAGACCCAGATAGGGAAGGTGAAACCATTGCTTGGCATTTGAAAGAAGCTTTGGGATTGAAAGAGGCAAAACGGGTGGTATATACAGAGATTACACCATCTGCGGTTAAAAGTGCGATCGCTCGTCCCCGAAAACTGGATACTAATTTGGTGGGAGCAGGATTGTGCAGAGATTGTTTAGATAAATTAGTTGGTTATAAGGGGAGTCCCTTAGTTTGGGCGCTTAATAATGGTGCAAAGAGTGTAGGTAGGGTTCAAAGTGCTACCCTACATCTAATTTGTCGGCGTGAGAGAGAAATTAAGTCCTTTGTTCCCCAAGATTATTGGAGTGTGTGGGTAGACTATGCGGAGGGATTCCGCGCTTTCTACAAAGGGATGGTAAATGCTCCCTCCTCCGCCACAAAGCAGAAAACGGAAGTTGATGATGATACTGTCAGTCATAAGACGGAAGTTAAGGAATCTACCCGTGTGCTTTCTGAAGCAGAAGCAACCCGATTAGTGGAAGCAGCCAAACGCCATCCCCACCAAGTTATTCAATACGAAGGGAAAATTGCCAACCGTCAACCACCCCCACCTTTCATTACCTCAACCCTACAACAAGCTACTGGTTCCAGGTTAAAATTTGCTCCGGAAAAGACAATGCAGGTAGCACAAAAGCTATATGAAGCTGGTCTAATTACTTACATGCGGACAGACTCAGTCATGTTGAGCCCAGAATTCTGTGATAGTGCTCGTAAGTGGTTGCGACAAAAAGACCCCAATAACCTACCCCAGAAAACAACTAGACATCGTAGTAAAAAAACTGCCCAGGAAGCCCACGAAGCAATTCGTCCCACAAATGTGTTTCGTCCTTCCACCGAATTGCGAGTAGAACTTTCCCCAGATGAGTTTAACCTGTATGTGCTGATCTGGAAAAGAGCGATCGCATCCCAATGTCGCCCCGCCCAACTGCGAAAAACCCTGGTAATTACTCAGTCTGGCGAAATTCTCTGGCAAGCGAGGGGTCAAGTAGTAGAGTTCCTTGGTTATGCTCGTTATTGGCCTAATCTCAGCAAAGATACCATCTTGCCCAATTTGCAACAAGGGCAAATCCTCACTTTGCAAGATGCAGGACATGAGAAGAAACAAACCCAACCACCACCTCGTTACAGTGAACCAAAATTAGTCCAATTAATGGAACGTAAAGGTATTGGTCGTCCTAGTACCTATTCTCCCACCATTGCCACCTTAAAGAAACGGGGCTATGTGCAATTAACCAAAGCTAATTTAGAACCAACTGTTTTGGGTTTAGAAGTTGATGATTTTTTGCAGAAAGCATTACCAGATTTGTTAGAGACAGAATTTACTGCCAAGATGGAAGATGCATTAGATGAAATTGCTGCTGGAAAACAACCTTGGCAAGATTATTTAACAAATTGGCACCAGACTTATTTTGCTCCAGCCTTAGTCAAGGCGAAAACTGTACCAATTAGTCCATCAAACAGTCAGACAAAATCTCCCGCAGTTGGACGCACATTTGATAAATCTAGAACTCGTTGTCCCCAGTGTGATCATCACCTAGCGAAAATTAAGAGTAATAAGGTGAAAAAGAAGTATTTTCTTAAATGTGTCAGTGGTTGTGAAAATGTGGTTTTGTTTTGGAGTGAATACACTAAAACCTGGGTACCACCTCGTTCTACCGGGAATAAAGATAGTCAAGAGAAAAATCCTCAAAAGCCTCCAGCCAAGATAACTCAATATCCCTGTCCAGTGTGCAAGAAACCTCTGGAAGAATATGGTTATATCAAAGATGGGCAGCATAAAACAATGTTGCGCTGTTCTGATCCTAAGTCATGCAATGAACGCAAACATAAAGATGTGGCTTTTTTTCATACGGCAAAAGGTTGGTGGAGTCCCAAGTTTGGGGAATTGAAACCAGAAACTCTCAGACACGATATTAATCACAATTCACATTAATACAGGCATGAAAATTTACTACGTAACCTTAAATAACTCAGAAGAGGCACGTAAAATTAGTGGTGCATTGCTGGAGAAAAAACTAGCAGTGTGTACAAATTGGTTTCCCATTACCTGCGCTTACCGTTGGGAAGGAGAAATTCAGGAGGAACCGGAATTAGTTCTGATTATCAAAACCCAATCAGGTTATAGAGAGGAGATTGAAAGGGTAATTCAGCAATATATTACATATACCAATTTCATCGCCGAAATCTCGCCTACAAATGTCAATCAAGGGTTTATGGATTGGTTAAGTATTGAGGTTCCTCCTCGTTCTTGAGCCAAATAATTATGCCAATTTGAAAAATGATTGGGACAGATGGAAAGAAAGAAAAACTGATTTAGTAACTCTTTCACAATCTAAAATCTAAAATCTAAAATCCAAAATGGTATTACTTTCTTAATTGTGAATTTTTATTATGGGCGATCGCAATATTCAAGAGATATTGATTAATGCTAAAGTTATAGCTGTTGTTGGCCATTCCCATAAACCAGAACGCACCAGTTATCAAATTGCCCAATTCTTAAGCAGATGTGGATATGTAGTCTATCCTGTCAACCCATTAGTAACAACAATTAATGGTTTGCCTTGCTATCCTTCCCTGACAGAAATTCCATCTGCTGTGGATATTGTGAATGTGTTTCGCCGTTCAGAATACTTGAGTGAAATTGTTGATCAAGCGATCGCTATTGGTGCTAAAACCGTATGGGCACAACTTGGTGTTTTTGATCAAGAAGCAGGGCAAAAAGCCTTAGATGCTGGACTCAATGTAGTGATGGATACTTGTATAAAAATTGAATATCTGCGCTTGGTCACTGGATAATTTGTGATGTATAGCACCACGCAATTACGTTAGGACATGGTTGAAGAACCAAACCTATGAATAGTAAACTTATTACTTATTACTTATTACTTATTACTTATTACTTGCGCGTAGGTACAATAATAGTGGCAACAGAATATCCATAAAAAAGAGATGGAGAAAACCCTTCGATGTGCCGATGGCTTGCTTATTTGGGTAATCCGATTTATCTAGAAGAGTTGATCTATAAACCGAAACACTCTCTGATAGACCAAAGTCTAGCTGCCCGTACCTCTGAGACTACCACTAATGGTGATGGGTTTGGGGTAGGGTGGTATGGCAGTCGAGTTATTCCTGGAGTTTATAGAAGTATTCAACCTGCTTGGAATGATCGCAATTTAAGGGACTTAGCCGCCCAGATTCCATCCCCGTTGTTTCTCGCCCACGTTCGAGCCGCAACCTCAACAGCAGTACAGCAAAGCAACTGTCATCCCTTCCGATATGACAAATGGCTATTTGTTCACAATGGTGTAATTAACAATTTTCTTCAGATTAAGCGGGATCTTGTCCTAGCTATTGCCCCCTCATTCTATCCAGTAATTGAAGGAACAACAGATTCCGAAATTATGTTCTATCTGGCATTGACATTCGGGCTTACCGATGATCCGATAAATGCCCTGGAGATGATGGTGGGATTTATTGAACAGCTTAATACTGACAATGGGGTCAATAAATATTCTGTACAGATGACACTTGGTATTAGTGAAGGTACACGCCTAATCGCTGTTCGCTATTCAACCATAGGCAAATCCCGTACCCTTTACTGTAGTAAACATTGGCGTGCCTGCTCCGAATTGAATCCAGAGTGTGATCTCTTTTCTGGGAATGCTCACCTAGTGGTTTCCGAACCATTAACTGACTTGACAGATGATTGGGAGGAAGTGCCAGAATCAACCGCAATTATTATTCAGTCAGATCATGTAGTAATGCGGTCTTTTCAGCCAAATTTTCCTGTGGGTTAATAAAGATAATCGGAAAAAGGGTAAAAAAAGAATGGGACAGATGGGTAGGGAACATCCACAATCTTTAAATAGAGCGTGCCGTTAGGCATAAAATTCTTTTGGTGAGGGTAGGCTTCGGGCGTGAGCTCAGCCGAACGGGAGTCGGGAGTAGGGAGTAGGGAGTGGATTCATCTTAGCAATTTTGGCATATACTGGACATTGTTCTTCATGCGCTCCTGGTAAATACCCTGTACTCATCAAAAATTCCCCCACTAAG
>NZ_FYBH01000207.1 GCF_900185595.1 Calothrix rhizosoleniae SC01 | reverse complement strand
CTTATAAATAATGATGCCAGATTTACTATTTAGATAACAAAATATCTATACTGAAATTAAGTATTGCATTTTTTTACATTACATACTGTTAAGTATAGTGTAATTGACCCTGAAGAAACAACTTACAATAGAGAAGAGAAAAGACTTTTCCTATTTCTTTGATTTGTGGGGCGGAAATTATTTTGCTTAACTTAGGTCAAACTGCTTCCACCATCTATGAATTTTGTTTTACCTTTTCACTTAGACATATTCGACACATCATTATTGGGAATCTAGGAGGAGGAAATCATGCCCAAAACCTTTGCAACTATCGATGGTAATGAAGCGGTTGCCCGTGTTGCTTACCGCTTGAATGAAGTTGTAGCAATTTATCCCATTACCCCATCCTCAGCAATGGGAGAATGGGCAGATACTTGGTCTGCAAATGGTCGTGCTAACATCTGGGGGACGATTCCCAGCGTTATTGAGATGCAGAGTGAGGGAGGAGCCGCCGCAGCCGTCCACGGAGCATTACAAACAGGTTCTCTGACAACAACCTTCACTTCATCCCAAGGACTGTTGTTGATGATTCCCAACCTTTATAAAATTGCCGGGGAACTCACCAGTGCTGTCATCCACGTAGCTGCCCGTTCTTTAGCTACCCAAGCCCTATCTATTTTTGGAGATCAAAGCGATGTCATGGCAGCTCGTGCTACTGGGTTTGCCATGCTGTGTTCCGCTTCAGTGCAGGAAAGCTTGGATTTTGCCTTAATTGCCCAAGCTGCTACCCTGAAAGCGCGGGTTCCTTTCATGCACTTTTTTGATGGTTTCCGCACTTCTCATGAAATTCAGAAGGTAGAACTACTGCAAGATGATGATTTGCTGGCTTTGATTGATGATGATACCATTCTTGCCCATCGTTCTCGCGCCTTAACTCCTGATCGCCCGATAATTAGAGGTACGGCACAAAATCCTGATGTTCACTTCCAAGCTAGGGAAAGCGCCAACTCCTACTACAATGCTTGTTCTGAGATTGTCCAAGCCGTAATGGATCAGTTTGGTAAGCAAACGGGACGACGCTACCGTATATTTGATTACCACGGTGCACCGGATGCTGAACGGGTTATTGTCCTCATGGGTTCGGGTTGCGAAACTGTACATGAAACTGTAGATTATCTCAACGCCTGTGGGGAAAAGGTAGGGGTGTTGAAAGTCAGATTATATCGCCCCTTTGATGTGGAGGGATTTGTCGCTGCCCTACCAAAAACTACCCATAGCATTGCAGTATTAGATCGCACTAAAGAGCCAGGTAGTATTGGGGAACCCCTCTATCTAGACGTAGTTACCGCCATCCATGAAAATAATCTCAAATCTCAATTCCCCAATCTCCAATCCATTGTTGGCGGACGGTACGGTATTTCCTCCAAGGAATTTAACCCGGCAATGGTCAAGGCAATATTTGCTAATTTAGCCTTAGAAAAACCGAAAAATCACTTTACCATTGGTATTAATGACGACGTTACCCATACATCCCTCTGCTTTGATCCTAGTTTCTCCACAGAAGCAGATGAAGTTGTGCGGGCAATGTTCTATGGTTTGGGTTCCGATGGTACGGTAGGAGCAAACAAAAACTCGATCAAAATAATTGGGGAAGAAACCGAAAATTACGCCCAAGGATACTTTGTCTACGACTCCAAAAAGTCAGGCTCTATGACCATTTCCCACCTACGTTTTGGTCCTCAGCCAATTCGCTCTACCTATTTAATAGACAAAGCTAACTTTATTGGTTGTCATCAATGGGTATTTTTAGACAGAGTAGATGTATTGGAAGCGGCTGTACCAGGAGCAACATTTCTCTTGAATAGTCCCTATGATGTGGATCAGGTGTGGGAGAATTTACCACTACAGATACAACGGCAGATTATTGAAAAACAACTTAAATTATATGTCATTGATGCTAATCAAGTTGCCCACGACAGTGGTATGGGTAGACGCATCAATACCATTATGCAAGTATGCTTCTTTGCTTTGGCAGGAGTACTACCCCAAGAACAAGCAATTAGCAAGATTAAACAAGCAATTGAAAAGACTTATGGTAAGAAAGGGGAAAAAGTTGTCCAGATGAACCTGACAGCCGTGGACAATACCCTGAAGAACTTACAGAAAGTCGATGTCCCCAACACAGCCACAAAGCCAATATCCCAAACCGAAAACAAATTCATTGATTCTGCCCCTGAATTTGTGCAGGATGTATTGTGTAAAATGATAGCTTGGCAAGGGGATGACTTACCAGTGAGTGCCTTACCCGTTGATGGTACTTATCCCACAGGTACGGCTAAATGGGAAAAACGCAATGTCGCCCAAGAAATACCCGTGTGGGATACAGATGTCTGCGTTCAATGTGGTAAATGTGTGATGGTATGTCCTCATGCAGCAATTAGGGGTAAGGCTTACCAAACAGATGAATTAGAGCAAGCTCCCAGCACATTTAAGTTTACCAATGCCAAAGATAAGGACTTTGCTGGACAGAAATTTACCATTCAAGTAGCACCGGAAGATTGTACTGGTTGTGGTATTTGTGTGGATATTTGTCCTGCTAAAAATAAGGCACAGCCAGAACTGAAAGCAATTAATATGAAACCTCAGTCACCCTTGCGAGAGCAGGAACGAGAAAACTGGGATTTCTTCCTGAATTTACCCAATCCTGACCGACGGGAATTAAAAATCAACCAAATTCGTCAACAACAACTGCAAGAGCCATTATTTGAATTTTCCGGGGCTTGTGCTGGTTGCGGAGAAACGCCATACTTGAAATTAGTCACACAACTATTTGGCGATCGCTTATTGGTTGCTAATGCCACTGGTTGTTCTTCTATCTATGGTGGTAATCTACCTACCACACCTTGGTCGAAGAATCAAGAGGGTAGAGGCCCAGCATGGTCTAATAGTTTATTTGAAGATAATGCTGAATTTGGTTTAGGTTTCCGGCTATCTGTGGATAAACAGGCTGAGTATGCAGAGGAAATCCTCAAACAATTGAGTGGGGAAATAGAGGATAATCTGGTTCAAGGAATTCTCCATGCTCAACAAAGAAGCGAAGCTGATATTTGGGAACAACGGGAACGAGTTGCCCAATTAAAGCAGAAATTAGATAGTATCAATACATCTGATCGCAATTTACAATCCAAAATCCAAAATCTCAAATCCCTGGCTGACTACCTGGTGAGAAAAAGCGTGTGGATAGTAGGTGGTGATGGCTGGGCTTACGATATTGATTTTGGCGGATTAGATCACGTTTTAGCAAGCGGTCGCAATGTGAATATCCTAATTATGGATACAGAAGTGTATTCTAACACCGGAGGACAATCTTCCAAAGCTACCCCCAAAGCAGCCGTTGCTAAATTCGCTGCCAGTGGTAAACCCGCCGCGAAGAAGGATTTGGGACTAATGGCTATGACTTATGGTAACGTCTACGTGGCGAGTGTAGCATTAGGAGCTAGGGACGAACATACCCTGAAAGCATTCATTGAAGCAGAGGCTTATGATGGTCCTTCTTTAATTATTGCCTATAGTCATTGCATTGCCCACGGCATTAATATGACTACAGGCATGAGTCACCAGAAAGATTTGGTAGAATCTGGACGTTGGTTGTTATATCGATATAATCCTGACTTGGTAGCACAAGGTAAGAATCCCTTACAGTTAGATAGCCGTAAGCCGAAGAAATCCGTGGAACAGTCAATGTATGAAGAAAATCGCTTCAAAATGTTGACTAAGAGCAAGCCAGAAGTAGCTGAGGATTTATTACACCAGGCTCAAGCTGAAGTGGAAACACGTTGGCAAATGTATGAATATTTGGCAGCACGGAAAATGGAGGTTAGCAAGGATTGACTAAAGAATAAATAGTGCCGTGATGCATAAACATAAGGCGCAATTATTCATTTCTTGATGCAGTGTGGTCATGGGAAACCCCCAATAACCCACTGCATCCCTCTTTCAAGCTTCTATACCACTTCACGAATGATGATCCATGAAGTGGTAATATACCAGTTTGAAAAATGATTGCGACAGATGGACAGCAAGAAAAGCTTATGCGGTAAATCTTTCACAATCCAAAATCCAAAATCCAAAATCTAAAATCTAAAATCTAAAATCCAAAATGGGATTAGAACTTGTGCGCGTGCAGTACCTCCATCACGTCACAGAGATAGGCGATGCCCGAATAATTGTCGAAAAACTTCGCTGCGACCTCATCCGAAATCTTCACAGCCATATCGCGATTGGGGGTGAGCACCTCGAACTTTATATTTGAGAAGTCGTCGGAGGAAACGGTGGGTTGTCCCGATGAGGGTACGTTGCGACTGCCTTTACCGCCAGCGGGCACCACTGTATAACCGGTAGCCCCGGCTTCGTCGATGATCTTGGCGATCTTTTTCAGCAGTAACCTTTCCGTGACAATGACGAGCTTACTGGCTTGCTGGCTCATATTTGTTACCTCCTATAGGTGTGTATTCATTGAACTAAATAAAAACTCAGAAAAACGTCAGACTGCGACCGATCTGGAATTCAGCTGCCCATCAGCGCCTGGGCCAGCGCAATGTAGAGCGGTATTCCCAAAGCAAGCGCAACCGGCGTGCCGACCGCTGTAGAGGAGCCGATGTAGGCAGAGGGATTAGCCGACGGGATACCGGCTCGTAAAGTGGGTGGCCCTGAAATGTCTGAACTGGAGGCGGCGATGACAGCTAGTATCACCACACCACCAAGGCTAAATCCTGTGATGACGTGGGCAATCCAGCCGAGACCAAAGGCAATGAGCCCATGTAGTAACGGTGCTACCAGGGCATATAGGGCGTACCACTGACCTACCTTGCGCAGCTCACCGAGCCTTGCCGTAGCCTCCATACCCATTACCAGCATCAGTATGGAAAGCAGACCACGGAATAGGGGCTCGTAGAAGCTCTCAAAGACACTTTCTGACTGGGTTAGCAAGCCTAGAGCAATGCCAAGTAGCAGTGCCGATAGGGCAGAACCCTGGAGGCTTTCCTTGATGATGGGCCATATCTTGACCCGCTCACCTCCAGAAACGCCCTGAACGCTGGGATACCCATCTGCGGTAATGCCCTGCCCCCTGGGATACACACCTGCGGTAATGGGCTGCTTGGTGAGATACTCGTCTGTGGTACTACGCTGCTTCTGCTTGCTGGCATAAACGCTAGCCAAGACGATCGCAGTCACGAGGGCTGGGATGTCCATGAAGGGATAGAGTGCGGCTGCCCAGGCTTCGTATTTCACGCCTTCCGTTTCCAGTATCGTTAGACCGGCGGCGAGGGTAGAGCCACTCACAGCACCGAACAAGCCCGCAGTCGCAATAGCATCCACGGTTCTGACATTCGGCAGCTTGGCCAAGGTGTAGCGCCCGATAAACACGATAAGAATCCCCGTTACCACGGCGAACAGTGCAGGCAACAGCATCTCTACCAGATTGGCATTGCGGATCGCAATGCCGCCGCTCAGACCGACTTTTATGAGCAGCATGAAGACGATAAACTTATAGATCGCATCTGGAATTTGTAGTCGGCTATTGACGGAGGCAACGACCATACCACCAATCAGAAAGCCGAGTGTCGGGGACTGCAACTTCCCCAGGAAGAGCGTCAAGAAATCGGAAAAGAAATCCATGTTGTAATTCCTCCTTAATCAGATTTTAGGGGTCAGGATGGCAGGCAAGCGTGGTCTCAAATCCTGGGTGAATGGCTCCATGCATCCGGGTAAACAGCGAGTCAACCCGCCACTCCATTACATCTGCATTCCGATGCGGCGATCGCCAAAGGCGAGCACTATGTGCCATCACACCATCGGTGCAGAGTGCATGGGAAATTAAACTCAAAAAAGCTTTTTGAACCAATCTTTAATCTTTGATGTATCGAATTCTATCATGATTTAAATTTTAAACATTTTTTTAACTTATTAAAAAACTAATTAAAATCATAATTTTTTATTAATGGTACTTGGGAGAATTCTAAGCGATACTCCCGTAGAGATTGGCTGTCGCGATCGCAGTTCAAATGGAAGGACAAGAACTCATCTTTGACATCCATTTTTTTATGACAAACCGAGCGTTCGCATTCACAAACCTTTGCTTATTGGTGCTTTGCAGGAAATCTCAAGGTTGAAAACGAAGATGTTGGAGCGATCGCACTTGGGCAATGGTTTCAAAGTCACGATCATTATGAATCAGAAGCATAGCGAGTATCGCGTAAAGCTTTGTAATCAAAGTCTGGGGCAAATTGAATTTGACCCGCGAGGTCGAGAAGGTTTTTCTTGCGGCGCGATGCTCTGGAGGAG
This sequence comes from Calothrix rhizosoleniae SC01, assembly GCF_900185595.1. Taxonomy (GTDB): domain Bacteria; phylum Cyanobacteriota; class Cyanobacteriia; order Cyanobacteriales; family Nostocaceae; genus Calothrix_A; species Calothrix_A rhizosoleniae. Next base: position 1,835 of record NZ_FYBH01000207.1, on the reverse strand, counting down.
ACGCTTCGCGATCACACAAGTTCTTGCAGGGCGAGATTCACTAGTTCTTCTTGGTTGGTGAGGTTGGTAAGTTGTAAGGCTTCTTTGAGAAGAGCTTCGTCGAGGTTAAGAGTAATTTGCATAGGATAAATGGGAAGGAGGCGCAATTATTCTCTTTACATTACATTTTATTTCAATCACAACCTTACCGAAATGAGAACCACTTTTTAGGTACTTAAAGTTCTCACACCAATTCGCAGTACGAGAAGCCGCGATCGCTAGTTGTTTTTGTTTCTACAACATTTACTCTTGATTTTTAATTCCTAACTCCTCACTCTGCGCCTCCTAACTTGTTTTCTCAACCTTAGTAAGATTGATATTCTTTTAACACTTTAACTGAGCCATCTTTATTAAACGAGGCTACAGTAAACGGCTGTTTTCTATTTCCTGTTTCCATTCCAGGAGTCCCTAAAGGCATTCCCGGTACTGCTAAACCTGCTTGCTTGGGCTTAGAAGCCAGAAAACGTTTGATGTCATCGGCGGGAACGTGCCCTTCCATCACATAATCGTCAATAACTGCGGTGTGACAAGATACTAATTGTTGAGGTACGCTGTACTTCTGCTTGATTGCTTCCATATCCTCGGTTTTATTATCTGTAATTTTAAAACCGTGCTTTTGCATATGTTGTACCCACTCGCCACAACACCCACAAGAAGGACTGCGATAAACGGTAACTTCTTTTACTCCTGAATAAGATGATTCTGTTTCCTTATCCCATACACTAGTCATAGCAATTGCTTTGGAGTCGCTAGCAACAGTTTGAGTATTATTTCCTGTGTCTGGAAGCCAATAGAATAATCCTGTGACTCCCACCACAACAACACCAGCCAAAGGTAGCAACCATTTAAAATATGATTTCATCATGACTCAGACCTCATAATAATTTTGACTCAATATTGAGTCAGGGAAATATATGGTGAATATTCCTTTTTCATCTATAAGTATTACCTTTCAAAATGAAATCAACATGAAATTACAGCAGATTCGATGTTTATGGGGTACAGCAACCGAGTCAAATTCAAAGTTCATTATTCTGTATGGATTAATCGCTTATTGCCATTGGCATCAACCAAAAAAGCCCAGTCTTCACATGAACTGGACTTTACCCCAATCAGCTTAACCCGAATTTGGAAAGGGGATTTGATAATTAATTATTTTTGGCTAATCCAAATAACCCATCAATGAATCAGATTCATCAACTACCTTTATCATGACGGGACGATTTCCCATTAAAGAATATTGTTTGGAAATTGCTAAATGACTGGCAGCAATGGGACGAACTCCAGAAGCAGTAATAGTATCTACAACTTCCATTGTATTGGCTGAAATGGGACGAATACCCATAATGTCCATTGTCTGTATGACTTTCAATTCAGAAGATTTTATCGGACGAATAGAGAGAGCAGAATTTTGACGGATATCCAGTTTGTTTGATAATTCTGCTGGCACTGGTTTATTACTAGTTTCTGCGCTTTTAGTTTTATCTGTATTCACTGTCTGATTTTCGTTATTTTCAACTGCCACCGTTTTTTCTCCTGGACTTTTAGTTCGCCTTCGTCAAGGACTGATTTCTTTACCAGTGCTGCTAACAGCTATAAATATAATACCTCTGAATATTAAGTATTTTTTACAAAATTTTAAGAGGTTGGAAACTTTCTTTGTATTCTATCCCTAATTTCTCATTTTATTTAGTTTAAATACTCAATTCTTCAATTAACTTAGCAAAGGCTGGGCAGATTTGAGTAAATTTTATGAAATCCCTAATCTGGAGGATTTTAACCCACATTCCGCACGT
>NZ_FYBH01000042.1 GCF_900185595.1 Calothrix rhizosoleniae SC01 | reverse complement strand
GCTTGTCATTGGTCATTTGCAAACTACAAATGACCAATTTGCTACACGCAAGTAATAATTAAGTAATAGGTAAGTAGAAAGGCACAAAAAACCAAACTATGTAACTAAAGTAAAGTTGTCCAAAAACCTCTTTCCTTCTGCCTTCTGCCTTATCATTAATTGCATAGTGCTATTCCCATTCATTTTGCTCTACCTGTTTTTCAATTTGAGAAATTGCTAATTTAATCACCGATTGAACTGCTACTTCTTGTTCCTGATTTAATGCTACTTGCAGGGGAGCTAAGACATTTCTATCTCCAATTTTCATTAATGCCAATGCAGCTGCTTTACGGCTTTCCCAATTGGTATGTTGTAGTAAATTGAGGAGACTGGGAATTGCTGGTTGATGAGCCAGATTGCCTAATACTGCTGCGGCTTCACTGCGTACAATTTCAGCAGTATCACTAAGAGCATTTATGAGAATATTGAAGGGTTTGTCCTCTGGTTGTTCTTGAGCAACTTTGGCGATCGCACCTACTATAGCAGCACGAACTTCTGCTGAGTCTGAATCAATTGCTTGATATAAATTATCTTTGACTTCTGCCCCCATAAATGATAATGCCCAAATAGCATGACCTTTTGTAGTGGCTGAATACTCCGGCGATGCTAGCACTCGTAATAATTCTGGCACAGCCACTTCACCAGACCTAGCAAGGGCTCCGGCTGCTGAACCTCTAACAACTGTATCTTCATCGTTTAAGAGTGCTTGGATTAAGGTGGGAACGGCGCTTGGGTGAGCAATAATGGCTAGAGCTTTAGCGCAGGAACGACGTACTACAGGGTTGGGATGATTTGCCAAACCTTCTACTAAAAATGGGGCAGCTGGGTTGCCAATTTCACCAAATGCCTCCACGATACCTAATCTAGCCATTCCCCGTGAATCTGCCAGACTCTCAACCATTTGCTTCATGGTTTGGTGGTCATTGGGGTTAAAGGTTTGCTGTGCTATTTGCTCATTGACTTTGTTTAATAATTCATCAGTTTCTTTCTGAGCCAGCAAGATTGGATCGTCCCCAAATTTAGGTGTTGAGTCGAGCATATTACTCATTGTGAATCACTTAATCCTAATGATTGAGTTTATCAGTTATTAGTTATTAGCGATCAGGTTTTGGGTTATCAATCTCAATATTTTGCCTACTTATCCTGCAAGTGAGCGATCGCGCTGAAGTGGATGGGATTGGGTAAATTCCTCGAATAGCTTGAAAAAACTATCTAAAGCACTGCGTTCGTCTTCGGAGTAAAAAAAAATAATTTTGTCCCAAGATTGGCTGGAAGAGATATTGAATTTGGTTTGAATCCAGGTTTGAAATTCTGTGAATTGTTGTTCTTCCTCAGTTTGGGAAATGCCAAGTTCGCGACGTGCTAGAATGTAGCCTGCTAGACAGGAGCGTAGGTTGCACACAGAAGGTTTACCCAGGTACAAGGAAGGGCGTTTTTGGATTTTGCGAATTAGATCGTATAGACTATTCGTCATATAATATCTCCTGGTTAGAAATCTGTCTCTGTAACCTGAAAGTCACCTCCGAAATCTTGAGCAGCGCAGTAGAGGTTATTAAGCCAAGCTTCCCTGAGGATTCCTTGGGGATGAATGTTATCAAAAATTAGCTCTTCTTGTGCTATTTCAACTGCGATCGCCTCATGTATGCCATTGGTAGAAATATTTTGCTGAAGCATCTCGTGATAGATATTGCAGTAGGATTCTTCGTTGCTGCCTGTGAATAATTGTAGCCGCTTTCCCGCAATGCCCTTTTCTGTTAGGAATGTTTGGATTGTATCGGCACACTGGATACATTCAAACAATGGGAAAGCCTCAGCAATTTCAGAAATCTGCTGGCGCAATTGAGAATGAGTCACAATCCCTAGATAGGTTCATCATAATATATAAACGCGATCGCCATCAGTACACCATAGTGTTAAAACCATAAGTGCATTGTCAGCGATCGCGAAATCTTTCGATAGGAATAACCTTAAGCTTCTTTAGCTATTCACTCCAAAAGAAGGGATAAAGAATACTACACAAGTTCAACAATACTCTGAATTGTACTGCCAGATTTATGAATATTCTGAACGGTGGGAGACATTTGGCTGAAAGTAACTACACATTCCTGCTTACTATACTTTTGTAGCCTTGCTGCACCCTTATTTGCGGCATAAGTAATCTTGAATCGCTTACCCGTATTGTCGTAGGCAGAACCGTTACCCTTGGCTGGAGAATTGATTTTAGTAGCTGAATTGGCAGCTATGGAGGTAATTAACTTGGCACGCTTATCACTGTCATTGGTAGCATAACCACCTAACAAGGTAAACATCCGGTTAAAACCTTCTGTCTTGATTCCATCCTGGGAACGAATGCTACGGGGGTAGGGAACGATATCTTCGCCAAAGTTTTGGACATACTCGTCACTATCGATATAAGAATCGATCTCAGCAGCATATCCCTCTGCATTATATATTGCTACATGCTCAACAATCTCTGACTGATCCTCTGGGGAACGACCCAATAGATGTTTGAAATTCATTTCAATAAAGCGGTACTGAGATGAACCTTCAAAGAAGAGAGATTGATACAAATTGGAGTTAGCAACAATTCTGACAAAGTCCCGAACGGTAATGTCACGATTGCGGAGTTGTGCTTCACCACTGGATAGGCGCTCGCTGTCCATGATATGCTGATTCCCTAGCACCTGTCTGTAAACTGCCTGAATTATGATTTGCAGTTCACTTTCAGTTGCAAAAGGACGTAGCTCTAAGGGAGCCTCTTCGAAAGCATCTAAACCCAGTACTGCTGACCTAGCTAAATTTCCCATTAGTTTTCTCCTAAAACTATAAACATGGATTTTTTATTTGGTTTTGACTCGCTGTCAATATTTTTAACTCTCCTGGGTTAGTGTTGAGTTTGTATACTTAAGATACATATACTACCTCAATACTGGCTCTTGTATAAGTAAAAACACGGGTTTTGCTTATCCTCTTGCCCTAATTCCAGAAGAGCCATAATTTTGAGCAGACACTTTGGGGATTAAGGGAAAACAGTGCTTCCGATCTCGTTATTTGAGCAAGAAATTAACAAAAATTAAAGTAAAGTGAAAAGTAGTAAGGTGGGCATTGCCCACCTTACTTCGTGGCGCAAGATGTGAATAAACCTGCATTGACAAAGGTATGGATAAAAGCTCATTCACAATTTTTCATCTGACAGAAGACCAAGCAATTGCCATCTTAGAAACACCTTCAGATCAATTAGAAGATGCCTCCGATCGCTACATTGCTGCTTCCCGACTGGTAAACTTTCCTAGCGATCGCTCTATCAATGCGTTAATTGCAGCGATACAGAATAATGAACCAGGATTGAATAATCGCATTGTCCGGCGCAAGGCTGTGGAAACCCTAGGTTACTTTAAGGCATCTGTAGCTTTACCCATTATTCGTGCTTGTTTAGGTGATGAGGATACCTATACCATAGAAAATGCAGTCTGGGCGATTGGTGAAATTGGTACCCAGGATGAAAGTATTTTAGAAGAGATTGCCCAACTGCTAGAAAAACCAAAGCTGAACTATCGGGCAATTATCCATACCCTGGCGAAGTTGGAATATAAACCAGCATTAGAGAGAATTCGCAAATTTACCACTTCAGAAGACCAACCCATCTCTAGCGCAGCGATCGCTACTGTCTGCCGATTTACGGGAGATTATACACAAATGAGTCGGGTGGTGGATCTACTCCAACACTCCAGTGTCAATGCTAGGCGGAGTTGTATTCAAGACCTAATTGATGCCAAATACTACCCAGCTATTCCCGAAATAGTCAAGTGCTGCGTTTCTACAGTATTCCGTTTGCGGGGAATTCGGTCGTTAGCACAAGTGGGTATACCTTCAGGGAAAATTACATTTGCGGATGTTGAACCCCATTTAGAGAAAGCAGTTTGGGATCATCCCGATGATTTAGAATTCGTACATGAATACGACCAAACCCCTTCCCTGGAATTTGCCATTAATGAACTTTATGAAACGGACTTTGGACGCTGTTATTTAGCAACAAAGACATTATTGGATGTTTACCCAGATGTTGCTCCAGCAGCACTAATGGCTAACTATGCCGAAAAAGCCTACCATGACTATGGCGCTCACTACCATGTAATTAAGCTATTGGGCTGGTTCAAATATCAACCAGCATATGATTTGTTAGTAGAAGCACTTTATAATCAAGAACCCCAGTTTAAGAAATCTCGAACAGGAGCTGCGATCGCTCTAGGTGAATTAGGAGATAAGCGAGCGATTCCAGTACTACAAGCGAACCTAGAAGAAGCTAATATTTGGCATTTGAAATATGCTTGTTTAATGGCATTGGATAAATTTAGAGTCAAGTGGGCAATGCCCACCCTACATTCTCTTGGCGCGAAGGATAGTGATTTTCTTGTCCAGGCAAAAGCTGCTCTTTTAGAGTAAGGGTAAGGTAGGCATTGCCCACCCTACTGTATCGATATCAACAGGTGAATTTTAAAGTTTTGTGACTTTCTTTTTCATAAACAGGATTTAGTTCACCATCATTGCTTATCTTCATAAATGAACAAAATCACTGACAAATCATTACAAATTGATAGGTCAGATACTGATAACCCTTAATAAGATCAGGAGATTGTGATGCTTGACGCTTTTTCAAGAGCTGTAGCTTCTGCCGATGCTGGTGGTAAGTTTGTTGGCGATGCAGATTTAGGTTCTCTCAAAGCATTTATTGCTGATGGTAACAAGCGCCTTGATGTGGTTAACTTCCTTGCTAGTAATGCTAGCTGTATCGTAACCGACGCAGTTGCTGGTATTGTTTGCGAAAGCCCTGGTTTAACTTCTCCTGGTGGTGGTGTTTTCACCAACCGCAAGATGGCTGCTTGCTTACGTGATGGTGAAATTGTCCTGCGCTACGTTACCTATGCAGTTTTAACAGGTGATGCTTCCGTTCTCAGCGATCGCTGCTTAAATGGTCTGAAGGAAACCTACGCTGCATTAGGTGTTCCTGTAGGTAATGTATCTCGTGCCGTTAGCATTATGAAGGCTGCTTCTGTTGCTTTTGCTACCAATACGGCTTCTCAGCGCAAAATGGAAGTAACTGCACAACCAGGATCTTGTGATTCCTTGGCGACAGAAGTTGCTGGCTACTTCGATGGAGTTATTGCTGCTATTAGGTAACCTCGCCTTTATTTTTTTCAGAGGTTCTATTGCACCTAGTTGTATCAAAATTCATCACGGGAGAAAATTAAGTTATGAAATCAGTTTTGACCACTGTTGTTGCTTCTGCTGATCAAGGAGCTCGCTTCCCCAGCAGCTCTGATCTTGAATCCGTTCAAGGTAGTTTGCAGCGTGCATCTGCTCGTATGGAAGCTGCTGGAAAGTTAGCTGGTAATTTCGACCAAGTTGCTCAAGAAGCAGTTGATGCTATCTATAAAAAGTATCCTAGCGGACAAGGTCGTCCCATTGATGCTGCTGAGCAAAAAGCCAAGTGCAAGCGTGACATTGTTCACTACCTACGTTTAATCAACTACTGTTTAGTTGTTGGTGGTACCGGTCCTCTCGATGAGTGGGGTATTGCTGGTGCTCGTGAAGTTTACAAAGCTTTAGGAATCGGCAGCGATACTTTCGTTTCTGGTTTAAGCTTCATCCGCGATCGCGGTTGTTCTCCTCGTGATATGTCTGCTCAAGCTTTGGCTGAGTACAAAGGCTATCTCGACTATGTAATCAACTCTATGTCCTAATTCTTCGCTGTAAGTAATTTTCAGCAATTTTGACATAGTTCCGTTGACAGGAACTCTAAGTAGGTTGCTTTCTCTGTAAAGACGGAGTTATCTATTTAGGGTTCCTTTGTAATTTATTAGGTATTTTATGCACCACCAACGTGATGAAGTAGGGTGGGCATTGCCCACCCCACCGTGTTCCCCCTGCTTCCTCCGCTCCCCCTATTGGGGTAGTTCATCAGAAAAATCTTGAATCTTATCAAACTTTAACAGACCAGTAGTTGAACCCCAAGCCTTTTCATGGGTTTCTACATCATAGCCAGTATCCCTACTAACCCAAGTGTTTTGGGTAACTTCCACTTCACTCACCAAATAAGTCATAGAGCCATCACGACGGGGAATTAAACACTTATTTCCTGGTTCAACCCCACCAACAAAGGTATCTCCTTTCAGCTTAAAAATAATCGCACAGCCTTGACGTATTTCAATGCAATCAGGAGTAATAGTTGCCAGAATTTCCAAATCTTGTCCCGCACCCGTATGTAAATCCGGGTCTTTCAGAGCATAATTTTCTACCCTAACATCATCTCCTTGAGAAATAATTCGCTGTACGTTTTGATGATGGGGTCTCCAAGGATCGTGATCGTAAATTTGCTCGGAATAAAAACCAATACCGTTGAAAAATTCGTAGGGTAAGGGACGAAAAAAGATGCGAATGTGAGGATTTTTCCGAGGATGTTCTAATGTCTGTTTAATACTGCTGTACTCTCCAGCCAACCAACGAGACAATATAAGAGCATTACTGGTATTTCCTTGTGTTTCCACGTTTGAACTTATCATAGCCAAGAAAATTTATCAGCGAGTGGATGTAATTCTTATGGTTTTTAACTTTTATTAGATCCGTATCAGTGTCATCAGTGTAATCTGCGATCTAATGGCGCATTTTCACCTTTGAGGCTATCATCCGGGTCAAAGAGGTTTTTGCTGTTTCCCGGATGTAGGTATCTGCATTTTCATCCTCAGCAATTTGAGATAGGAGATTTTCAATTTTGTCGTAATCTTCTAAAGTCTTTGGATCATCTTCAGGACCTTTGAGAACATTCAGGGAAACTATTGCTTGAATGGTAGAGAGGCGTAAAGCAATATCGTCAGTATCTAAAGCAGACAGGAGAACTTCCAGCGCCGGTTTACCAATCATCCCCAAGGCGCTAGCAGCTGAAACTTTAATCCCAGAATTGGGGTCATTGAGAGCTTTTTGTAAGGCATCAATTGCTACTTGAGGGTAGGTTTCCCCAGGATAATCTTTGGAAAAGAAGCGGGAAATTTCCGAAAAAGCTTGGACGCAACAGGCTCGAACTTGATGATTATCACTGGTACTCAATTGTTCTGCTAATGAGGGAATTGCTTCTAATCCAATCACTCCCAAAGCTTGAGTTGCCCCGTGGCGATAGGTAGGATTCTCATCTGATAAAATCCCAATTAGCACGGGAATTGTTTCACTAGTTGGTTCTTCAACAATCTGGCTGATGGCTCTTTGTCGTAAAACCGGATTTTTGTTTTTCAGTTGTTGATATATGTCGGTCGTTAACATCTTAATGAATCTGGAGTGAATTACCCTAAGTTCCACTATGCTTCTAAATAAGCATACTTTAATTTGCAAACTTTAGTCTCAAGAGCAGCTTTGAGGTGAGGTATTGCCCACTTGTTCATCTTTCTCATGCTGTGTTTTGTTTATGAAAAACAAATTTATATTTATTAATCAAATTTTTAATAAACCATTGACCTGAATTTACCTATTTGGGTAAAATATACCTTACCAGAAGTGTAACGAGAGAAGGGTATAAATCGAAGGATTTCCCACTTCTATCGAAATGAGCAATTTATGCTGCTTAAATATAGTTTCATTTAGTTACATAATTTAAGCATTTATGTTACAAGACCTTAAAATAAGGGCTAATTTATGAGAGATGGATATCATTAGTTAGCCCATGCCGTAAATTTACTGCTTTGGTTTCTCATGTCTAAACAACAACTGATGGATTTTATTGTAGCTGCTAAAAAGGACCAATCTTTGCGAGCCAAGCTCAAAGATGCCCAGCCTGAAGAAATTATCCGCGTTGCAGAACAAGCAGGATTTAAATTCTCGGAAGAAATTAAGGGGAGATTTAGGAATCGCTGGGCGGGAGTTTATTCTTGTCCTCAAAGGGAAGATATTAACGAGATTTGCCCTGCACTTTGTCCCCCTGGTTTTAACTCATTAGCTGAATACTCTCAGTCAACATGCTCTCCTGATGATAAACAAGAAAAATATGATTTTCGTTCTGGGGTGAAATATAGTTCGTAGGTTGGGCATTGCCCACCTTACTTGACCAAACATGTCTAAGTATCATTAAATAGGGTAATGGTCGGCAGGAAAAATGAACGAAAACATTACCGCTATTGATTCTCCTCAACCAATTGACAATTCCGAAGCTGCGATCGCTGCTTTGAAAAACAGTGACGATAGTGGAATTCGCTATTATGCAGCTTGGTGGTTGGGGAAAAATCGGATTCAGGAAGCTATTTCTCTGTTGTGTGAATGTCTCCAAGACGAGCGAGATATTACAAATTTAGGTGGTTATCCCCTGCGCCGTCAAGCAGCACGTTCATTGGGAATGTTAAAGGATTCCCAGGCAGTCCCACCATTGATTAAAGCCTTAGATTGCTCTGACCCCAAAGTGCAAGAAGTTGTGATTCAGGCATTAAAGGATATTGGTGATATTGCAGCAGTTCCTGCATTAATTAATTTATTGAATGCAGAGAAAGAGGATAAACCTGTAGAAGCCTTAATAGAGGCATTAACAGCATTCAAAGTTTGGCAAGTTCAGGAGCAAATAGAACCTTTTTTACAGCACTCATCTGAAAGGGTAAAATGTGCGGCAGCTCAATATTTTTATGCCCTCACCCTTGAACCTCGTTACCTAGAGATGCTTTTTCAAACTCTCGGTCATGAGAACAGATTTTTGCGATATGCAGCAGCATTCGATCTGGCAGCACTTGGTCAAGTCACAATCGCTCCCGCTATTATTAAAGCACACATTCCGAATAATATTAAATTAGCAACTCTCAAGCGCATCTTGGAATCACTCTTACAAGACAAGGCTGAAATAGAAGTTAAACGGCAAGAGCAAGAAAATTTTTTATTCCAAACAATTGACGAGCTGCTGCTGGATGCCATTGAAGGGAATATTCCCAGGTCGAATACAGTGGAGGCAAATCGGGAAATTGAGAAAATCAAGGAATTGGTGAATCAACCAAATGCAAATTCTCAACAAGTACCTGAAAGCCCTATCTCAGCATTGATTGAAGCCTTAAAATCACCTTATCCCAATGTTAAAGCTGCTGCAATCAAGGGATTAGTCCAATTGGCACCTGTCAGTGTTGATACCATAATTCAGATATTTGAGACTGATGAAGATGGAGACTTGAGGGCTGGACTCATTCAAGTCCTGATACAAATTGGCGATTCAAGAACACTATCCCTGTTAGAAAAGGTAATTGGTTTTGAGGTAGGCGATCATTGTCAAGGGAAGATTCGCCGAGTTGCAGCTCGTGGTTTAGGCAAAATAGGTCGTCAAACTGGCGATGCAGAAATCATATTACAAGCGATCGCAACCCTCAAGGGTGTCTTATCCCAGCCTGATGATTGGGCGCTTCGTTACAGTGCTGCTGCTTCTCTAGAAGAAATTGGCAATAGTGATGCAATTTCAGTCTTGCAAGCAGCATCTGAGCGCGAATCTGATTTGGTTGTCCAAACAAGGATTAAACGAGCTTTAGCATATTTGTAGGGTGGGCATTGCCCACCTTACGATGATATAGATTTGTTTTTGACCGATGTGGGTAGCGATCGCATTTGATATATTTTTGTTGGTAACCATGAACGTAGGGTGGGCATTACCCACCTTATCATTGGGTATTGCCTACGGTTGCTTTAGCTTGAACCAGCCAGTCGTCATCTGATGCACAAATTTTACGCCCCTCTTCATCTCCCAAGCAGTCTAACGCTAGCAAACAAGCATATTTCAATTTCCAAACTTTAGTTTCAAGACAAGCCTTTAAGTGAGGAATTGCTCTGACATCACCAAGATTACCAAGGGAAATTGCTGCTGCTATACGGGATTTGACAAATTTGTCTCCCAGATTAATTAGTGTATCAACTTCCAGATCGTAAGCAGGTGCATATTTCAACCAACCAAATAGCTTAATAATATGGTAGTGAGCGCCATAATCTTCCTGAGCATTTTCGTGAAAAGATTGCTCTAATTCCTTCCCCGCGTCTGGATAAAAATCTAACATTGCCTTGGATGCCAAGTAACAATAGGCAAAGTTAGTATTGTAAAGGTCTTCCAGTACTTTCTCCAGACTCGGCTTACTTGCATATGCATACACCATATTTAACTGGTGGGGATGATCCCAAATTGCCAAATCCAAACTAGACTCAATATCGGGGAATTGGAGTGTTCCAGAAGATACTGCCTCATCGGCTAAAAATCGCATCCCTCGCAGACGCATGGATTGAGAAACGGGAGTAGTCGCAATTTGAGGAATTGCTTGATAGTATTGCAAATCCATCAAATCTTGGATAGCTCCCCGACGAGCATGAATATTCTGAGACTGGAGGAATTGAACGACTCGATTGATTTGGGTACGTTCCCTTGATAATTTACACACAGCAGCGATCGCAGCACAAGCTATGGCAGGATCTTCAGAGTCGGTAAATTTAGCAATCTGATTCACTGCTGGCTTATAGTTGAGTTTAGCCAGTGTCTGAATCATCACTCGATAAACTTGCCCTTCTTTAGCCAGCAATTGAGTAATTTCACTTAGAATCGTCTCGTCTGACGTGCCAATTTCACCAATTGCCCAGACTGTATTTTCCACCATATAGCGATCGCTATCTGCCAAGAAAGGACGCATTACCTCAATTGCACGGTCAACTTTTAAACGTCCCAAGGATTCAACCGCTTTACGTTGCGCCTGACGATTTTCCCGCACCGGATTGGGATCTTGCAGAACTTTAATTAAAGCATTAATGGAGCGTTCCGTAGGAAAGTTAACTAAATGAGCAGCAGCTAGGTAACGATGATACTTTTCTTTCAGTTGTTCTACTGGCATTTCTAACAGTTCAATAGCTTTGTCTTCTGTTAAACCAGGAAATAAATTTAAAAAAGGACTATTCATCTTACGCTTTTGAATTTAACCCAATTTTGTGAACAACTCGACAACGTCAGCCTGATGGAAGTTTTGAGCCATCATCAAAGCAGTACCACCATGCTCATCTTTGAGCGTTAGATCTGCCCCATGTTCTAGTAAAATTTCTACAGTATCAGTATGACCGTGGGCAGCAGCCATCATCACAGCAGTCCAACCTTGCCCATCTTGAGCATTAATATTCGCTCCATGTTGTAACAAAGCTGATACGATTTCTGAATAACCAAATGATGCCGCAGCCTGCAATGCAGTTCCGCCATATTTATCCCAGGTGTTTACATTCGCACCTTGTTCTAATAAAATTTGCAAGGCGACAGTTTCCCCTGACCTTGCAGACCACATTAATGCTGTCCTGCCAAAGAGTTTATCTTGCGATTCTATGTCAATTCCCTGAGCCAGCAAGGTTTTTAGGTTATCAATATCACCACCCTTTGCCGCCTCTATTAGTTCGCTATCCATTCTTTTCAGATAAAACTACTCAGTAGCTCCATGATCTATGAGGAGTTGCTTCATTTCATTTAAGTTAAGTTTGGTGGCATACTTTAACGGAGTATAGTCCCAAATATTTTTAGCATTGACATCAGCTCCCTTGTCCAGCAGCACTTTCACCACTTCCATATGATTGCGAGATACAGAACGCATGAGGGAAGTTGCATCTTCTTTGTCTTTACAATTAACATCAGCTCCTTCTGCCAGTAAGTTAACAACCGCTTCTAGATTGCCTTCCTTACTTGCTAGCAAAAGTGCCTCGTTCAGTTCATTATTAGCAGTCATTCAATTTTAGATTTTGGATTTTGAATATCGTAGGGTGGGCACTGCCCACCTTACTTAAAGGGCACTTAAAGGGCATTGCCAGCTATAGTTCTTCTGTGATGCTGGTAATCTTCCCACCCACTCGATGAATTTGCTGGACTTGGCGAGGCATTTGCTTAAAGTCAGTCACTACTTCCTGCTTACTGAATTTTCTCAATCTAGCAGTGTCAGCAGACACAGAATAACTAATCCGGAAACGCTTACCAGTGTTGTCATAGGCAGCACCATTACCAACCGCAGGGGGTTTGATGGGAGTAGCTGTATTGGCTGCAATAGAAGTAATTAACTTCGCAGAATTATCCCTGTCACTAGTGGCGGGTCCCCGTAACAATGAAAACATACGATTGAAGCTTTCATTCGTGACTCCGGCTTGGGTACGAATGCTGCGAGGATAGGGAACGATATCTTCACCAAAGTTTTCGGTGTACTCGTTGCTATCAATGTAAGAGTCTATCTCAGCTGCATATCCTTGTTCGTAATAAATCCGGACATGCTCATCAATTTCTGCCTGATTTTGGGGAGTGCGACCTAGCAAATGCTTGAAATTCAACTCAATGAAACGGTATTGGGAAGAACCAAGGAAAAATAATGACTGATAAAGCTCGGACTTAGCTACCAGGTTGACAAACTGGCGGACTGTAATATCACCATTCCGGAACAGTGCTTCAGCACTCTCCAGACGCTGTTCTTCCATTATATGCTCGTTGCCTAACACCTGCTTGTAAACTGCCCTAATTACAGTCTGCAAATCATCTTCAGTTCTATTAGGGCGCAGTTCTATGGGCTCTACTTCAAAGGTATCTAGACCAAGGGTCGCCGAGCGATTTAAATTTCCCATTTATTTCTCCTAAAGTAATAAGAATAATTTCACAGAAAGTTGTGTTAAATTTCCCAGCTACAGAAAGCCTGTGTGGATTTATCGTGGTAGCCAGAAAGGTTAGAAAATACTGAATCGTCCAGCCTTCTGCCCTCTAGCTAGAAATTGAGGAGTTAGGAGTGAGGAGTTAGAAGTGAGTAGAGAAAAATCATTTTCATCGGGACTGCCTTCTGCCCTCTGCCTTCTGCTTACAAGTAAATAAATGTCTAAAATTTAGGGAACCCCTAGCCCCGTTACTTAACCTTGACAGGCAAAGGAACATGGCTTGGAATTCCCCCTAGTCAAACAACCATTATTACTTGCCGAACTTTACAGCTATGCCTCTAGGACATAGAGTTGATCAAGTAATCAAGGTAACCTGTTAATTCTGTTGCTGCTTGAGTAGACATGTCACGAGGGGTACAAATGCGATCGCGAACCTTGCTAAATGCAGCAATATAAGCAGCGGTGTTGATACCTAAGGAGCGATAAACTTCGCGAGCTCCAACAATTCCCCACTCATCAAGAGGACCAGTTCCACCCACAACTAGGCAGTAGTTAACTAAACGTAGGTAGGTGGTAACATCACGCATACACTTGTCTTTGCGAACTTGAGGATCTACACCTTTGCTAATTCCCTCAGGAAATTCGCTATAGACAGCATCAACAGCTTCTTTAGCAACTGCTTCGTGATTAGAAGCGAGCTTTTCCGCAGCTTCTAGACGAGCCTCAGCCCGTTGGATATTACCAGCAACAGACTCTAAATCGGAACCGCTAGGATAGCGTCCCGCTAGGTCAGCTGCAGCAATAGCAGTGGTTAATACTGATTTCATAACTCACATTTCTCCTATCTTAATAATTTGTTCGTGTCAAGAACATCAGATTTTTTGAAACTTTCTTTCGGTTTGAGGCTAGTTAATTGCAGCAGCAACTGTATCGAAGTAGCCAGCAACTTCTGTCGCCAAGGAATCACAAGACCCTGGTTGTTCAGTAACGTTCATTTTACGCTTAGAAGCTGTATTGGTAACAAAAGCAACAGCCGCAGCTTTCATAATATTAACGGCGCGGGTAACAGTAGTAGTAGGAACACCCAGTGCGGCGTAGGTTTCCTTCAAACCATTCAAGCAACGATCATTGAGTATGGAAGCATCTCCAGCCAATAATGCGTAGGTAATGTAGCGCAGAATAATATCACCATCACGCAAGCAAGCTGCCATTTTCCGGTTGGTATAGATGCTACCACCTGGTGCAGTGATACTTTCATTTTCACAAACAATACCAGATACTGCATCAGAAACGATACAGCTAGCATTACTGGCGATAAAGTTCACGGCATCAAGACGCTTGTTACCATCAGAAATAAAGCTTCTTAGAGCTGCTAGGTCAGCACCACCAACGAATGCACCTTTGCCATCAGATTGAATTACAGATTTTGAAAAAGCATCAAGCATTTTCTTTCTCCTTAATTAAAGAAATCTCACCATCGTCAACTAATTTCAGTAGCTACAAAACCCACCCCTTATTTAAGAAGGTGAAATCTTACCAGTACCTACTTAAAGTTTTGAAAACCAAAACAATCTTAAGATGTTATAGATACACTTCATCTAATATTTTTAATATAAATTAACAAATCTATGAAATTCATCGCACCTCAAAGGCGATCGCGATTGTGACATCACGATTTGTCTGTTTAAGTTTTGGTTAAGTAAAGAACCTATCTCGACTATGTAATCAGCTCTCTAGTCCCCAGCAATTGTTTGACCAACTTGACAGAAGGTAGAGACAAATATTGTTTACATTGCTTAAATAAAATTAACAGTGATCTCACCATGAAGTTTTGGTAAGGTGGGTATTGCCCACCCTACTTTGGTGTTCCCTAAAAACTACGACTGCGCCACTTATTTAGCTTGTATTCACCGATAGTTGCTAAGGGTCGGGCATCAGCAATCTGTTCCCGTAAATAAGCGATCGCTTTTTCTTGTTCTTCCAGCCGTTGTTGCAAAGATGCGCTCTCTGACTTTTCCAGGGTGGTTGTGCTACTGGTTGCAGTACGTCCATAGGTATCCAAATTACTAAATTTGGCAGCAGCAATACTTGCAAATGGTCTTAACTCAGCTAGTTGTTTTTGTAATGTGGCAATTGTGTCATCTTGCTCGTTAACTTTTTGTTGTAGTGCTGCTTCCGCTTGCTGACGAGCTACAGTAGCCGGATCTGCTTGGGTAGCGTATTCACTCAACTGAGGCTTAGACTTGAACACTTCAGCCAGAATATCACTTACATCCCGGAATGTTTCCTTACCATAAGGACGGTTAATAATTAACGATTTCGTCAACCGAGGAGAGTTACCTTCTGTTAAGTCCTTATCACTGCTAGAAGCACTCCGCAACAATTGGAACATATTGGTAAAGCCCAGCATACTTTGACCATTCTGGGTTTTGTAGCCCCGGTAATAGGGAACTATATTTTCTCCAAAGGCATTTTGGTACTCATCACTGTCTATGTAAGCATCAATATCAGCTTCAAACCCACCTTCATCTAAAACATTACTGTGGTAGCGCATTTCGGCAAAATTATCTGGAGCACGACCGAGTAGGTGCTTGAAGTTGAGTTCCATTGCTCGATAACGATAGCAGTTATCAAAGAAGCGGGAGCGATATAACTCAGATTTAGCAAGCTCACGTACAAACTCACGGACGCTAATGTTCCCCAGTTTTAATTTCGATTCAGATACCACTAACCGCTCGCTTTCCATGATGTGAGCATTACCCAACACCTGGCGATAAATAGCCCGAATTATTGTTTCCACATCTTCTTGTGAACAACCGGGTAATAATTCTACTAGTTCGGTCTCTTTAAACGGTTGATAGCCTTGATAGAATATCTGTGGTGCATTTTCTTCTATTGGTAATAACTCAGGTTCAGGTTTGGAATAGGTTCCTAGTTGGGTTGGTACAATTGCTTCGCGCTTGAGACCTAGAGTTTTGGCAATTAATTGATTCGCATCTGTTAATCTAGCAGCAAATCTCATAGGAGGTTGCCAAGGGGAGGGAGCGCCCTTAACAGGGACAATCTTACTGGGAGTATTCGCCATAATGGAGCGGTTGAGGCGAGAACGATTTTTCATGACTGTATCGCGATCGCTACTACCAGCACCCCGCAATAGTTGGAACATATGGGTAAACCCAACCATTTTTTTGCCTGTTTGGGTTTTATATCCCCGATAATAGGGAGCTATATACTCACCAAATACAGTTGTATATTCATCACCATCGATGTAAGAATCAATCTCGGCTTCGTATCCAGATTCATCTAGAAGCTGGGTATGTGCCAGGATTTCTTCATAGCTTTCGGGAGCGCGACCAAGTAAATGTTTGAAGTTCAATTCAATAAATCTATTACGAGGACAGTTCTCGAAAAACTTGGAGCGATACAGTTCCGATTGAGCTACTTGACGGACAAATTCACGCACGCTAATACTTCCCTGTCTCAATAGGGATTCTGACGAAGTCAAGCGTTCGCTCTCCATCACATGGATATTGCCCAAAACTTGCTTATAGACAGCTCTAATAACAATTTCCAAGTCTTCTTCTGAGGGATTCAACCATAACTGAACTGGATTCGTGTGGTCAAATGAATCAACACCCAATTTTGACTCGGGACTAATGACTGGGTTTACAAAACTACTAACCACTTAAAAAATCTCCTAATTAATTTTGTTGAAAAAAATCTTGAGGCTTGATATGTTTAGGGGATGGTTTTTATGAATGATAAAAAATTGCCATTATTATCATTAAGCTTTACGGCACTTATGTAAGTTAATTTTTGATAACTAGCTTTTATATTGATGTAATTATCTATCCTGAATCGCGGTCGAATCTCGTATGAAAACTACCATATTTAATCCAGTATTGTTTTAGTTGATGACAAGGTGTGTGTAAACTTGCCTTCGCTCTATAAAGCACAACTTGGCGGTGGTTGCCCATCCAAATTTTGTCCACTGCGTCAACTGAGATTAAAGCACCCCCTAAAGTAGTAATGCAATCGGAAAACCTCTCTACAGCAGCATAGTCTACTGTTTCAAAGACAAAAAAATTACCCGAACAAATTAAATGGCGGCTGCGAATCCAACATTGCATCTTTTTTTGAGCTTCTGGCGGCAACATCGCTAATAACATGGTTGCTTCCCACTCATTTTATTTTGAATTGACGATCAATTTTGATTTAGTTCATAATTGGAACTTCATCAGCAAAACTTTGTACTTTTTCAAAGCATAAAGGACCATGCTTAGAACCCCAAACTTGTTCGTGGGTATCGGGATGCATACCTTTATCGAGACTATTCCAGGTTGTCTCAGTGATTTCTACATCACTCACCAAATATGTTGGACATCCTTGCTTTTCAATGACACAGCGATTTCCCGGTTCCACTCCTCCGCGAAACATTTCCCCATCTCGTTGGAAAATCATGGAACAGTGGTAACGCCGCTCAATACTGTCGTGGGTAATTGTTTTGAGAATATCTAACTCACGGGCTGCACCGGCATAAAGTATTGGGTCTTTAAGACTATAGTTTTCGATATAAATTTGATTATCTTGCTCTATTAATCTATGTACTCCTTGGCGATAAGGAGTCCACAAATCGTAGTCATAAACTTGCTCGGAATAAAAACCGATACTATTAAAAAAATCAAAAGGTAAAGGACGAAAAAAAACGTGGATGTGGGCATACAATTGGGGATTAGCAAATGCTTGTTTTTGGTTGCTAAAATCCCCTGCCATCCAATTTGCCAGAATCTTCAAATCACTGGCTTGCAACTGATTGTTGTGGAGCGATATTGTCATGATTTAAATCCTAATTAAATCGCGTCAAAAGCTAGTGATTTGCTAATAATTACTATCTTAAACAATTAGTAGATTAACTGCCACTGCCATTACTTAAAGAGCGAATTTCCGAAGAAAAAGAAGCAGTGACAACACCAGCACCGTTACTGGTTTTAATCAGAGATACTCGACACCGTAAATTGGGATTGACAAACCAAATTTTTTCTTCTGCTGCGGCGCGATCATATGCAGTGAGCAGCACAAAAGTACCATCATCTGTTAAGTGATAGTTACCAGCAGCAGGAACGGTTTCTGCGTATCCTTGATCTCTTAATAATTTACCTTGATTGGGGCGATCGCGATCAGGAATTGGGACTAAAACACAACTTCCTTCCATCACCTCGTCATCATCCCAGTCAGAGTGTCCTTTCCAACTCATTTGAAAAGGACTGGTTGCTGTCTGTGGGTCTACATCATAGGATTTACAAAGTTCAATGACTCTTTGGTCATTTGTAGCTACTGTTACAATGTCGATTGTAGATTCTACTGCTTCAAAGTGACCGAAGGCGAGGTGATGGGCACTGCGCTGCGATCGCCAGCGACCAAGGGATTGGTCAACAAACTGAGTAATATCCATCAATTTTTGTGTTTCTGTTTTGATTGTTTTTTCTGCTTACCAGCAGTTTTTTTTGTAGCCTTCTTGGTTTTGGTAGTTTTTGGTAATTTAACTCCTAAGCCTGGTAACAATTGTATTGTTGTTGTATCTCCACCAATATTCGCTGCATATTCATCACTATCAATCTCGGGGATAATCGGAATTGGTTGATTCTCTGTAGCTTCTGTGTGGGGATGCTCTACAGTTGGGGTTTCAGCATGATGATTTTCTGGTATAGGACTTGACTGATTTTCTGTAGCTTCTGTGTGATGATTCTCTACAGTTGGGGTTTCAGCATGATGATTTTCTGGTATAGGACTTGACTGATTTTCTGTAGTTTCTGTGTGATGATTCTCTACAGTTGGGGTTTCAGGAGTGCTTGTTATTTGGACTGTATTAGTTGGTGATGAGACAGGATTGGCGGGTACATCCACTACTCTTAACTCAGGGGAAGAAACTCCAGAATTAACCTCTCCATAGCTAGGAGATTGGATGGTGACACTTTTGACTTTGCCACCTGCACGGCTAATCCTTTGTAGGGTTTGGGATAGACGGCTGATAGGAACCTTGATCGTATAAGGATTTTTCCGCATCACATTTGATGGAAATACACCCGCTACTTCAATTAATGCAATGCGACTGTTATAGTCGCTCACATTATTAGAGTTAAGAGTAGTAGTCATACCCGACATAAACAATACCTCTTGATGATCTGGTTATCAGTTATCAGTGAGTTCTTGTATCACTGAATAGATATTTATTTTTATTCCTCATCCTTGACCATTAGATGGAGAGTCCACCCTGATGTTGGCAACTTTTCCACCCATACGGTGAATGGTCTGCATTGCTTGAGACATACGGTTAAAAGGTACTTTCATCTCATAGTTACTGGTCTTCATTACATCCTGACGACACAATCCTGTAATTTCGATTACAACATTGCGATCGCTATAATCGCTAAACTTAGGAAGTCCAGTAGTTGTCATGCCTGCCATATCACAAAACCTCAATAATTAGTAGTAAAGTTTGATAAATGATTAACCAAGTTTAGTTGATACTTGCATATCAACAATTTGGAGAGAAGAAAAAAAGTGTGTATTTGAAATTAATGCTGTAGTTTCTAGTAATTAGCTACTAACTAAAATTTGCACTCTAGATAACAACTAATTACTAAAAACTAATTGTTGAAAGGTAATTTCAGATTAGATATTTGATTTACCTATCCACTATTTTGCCGATAGTAAAACCAATACACCAATCCCGTTCTTACTTAATAGCTAGTTGCCTCAGTAATACTGAGAATTTTACCACCAGTTTTCTGGATGTTTTTAATTTTTTGAGACATCTGGTTATATCCCACATCAAAGGTTTGTTTACTTTGAGTAACGCGGGGACCATGACTGGCTTGAGCCACAGTAATACGGTAACGTTTGCCTGTATTATCTTTAGCACCAGAACCACCAGCAGGAGCAGCAATCTTGGTGGGTAAATTACCACCTACATCACTAATCAATTTTGCCTGTTTACCAGCATCATTGGCGGCAAATCCGCGACTTAAGACAAAGGTGCGGTTAAAACCTACAGTTTTGATACCTGGTTGGCTACTATTACCACGGGTATAGGGAGCAATATATTCTCCAAAATTAGAGATATACTCTTCACTATCAATATAAGAATTGATTTCAGCTTCGTAACCTTGAGTAATGCAGATCTGCACGTGTTCAGAGATTTCCGTCTGATCCTGGGGAGCACGTCCCAAAAGGTGCTTAAAGTTCAACTCAATGAAACGGTAAGCAGAAGAAGGTTCAAAAAACAAGGAGCGATATAGTTCAGATTGAGCTACTAGTTTGACAAAACCTCTTACAGAAATACTACCATTCCGCAGTAAAGCTTCAGCACTAGTTAAACGTTGGCTTTCCATCAGATGTTGGTTTCCCAGCACCTGTTTGTAAACAGTCCGAACAATTGCCTGTAAGTCTTCCTCTGTCCCATTAGGACGCAATTCTAAGGGATCGTTATCGGCTATCCAAAGTGCCATGCATATACCTCCTACAATTAGATTTGATAGTTTGTTAAGATTCCCATCGGCAATCAACTTTGAGCCTAGTTAGTTGTATTGACTCACTTCAGTAATGCTGGTGATTTTGCCACCATTTTTAATGATGTTTTGCACCTGCTGGGACATCTGATTGTAGTCAACAATGTACTCCAATTTGCTAAACCGATTCAATCTAGCAGTTGCAGCAGATGTGGCAGTTGTAATCCGGTAGCGTTTACCTGTATTATCAATAGCACCAGAACCACTTGCAGGTGCAGTAATCTTGGTATCTAAGTTACCAGCTACATCACTAATTAATTTTGCCTGATTTCCAATATCATTGGCAGCAAATCCGCGAGTCAAGACAAAAGTGCGGTTGAAGCTGACATTCTTGACACCTGGTTGGGTGCGATTACCACGAGCATAAGGAACTATGTTTTCCCCAAAATTAGATAGATATTCTTCACTATCAATGTAAGAATCTATTTCCGCTTCGTAGCCTCCATCGTTATAAGTTGCTACATGCTCGGAAATTTCACTTTGGTCTTGAGGAGCACGACCTAACAGGTGCTTAAAGTTTAACTCAATGAAACGGTAGGGGGAAGAATTATCAAAACATCTGGAGCGGTATAGATCTGATTTTGCTACCAGTCTGACAAAACCTCTGACGGTAATATCACCATTCCGCAGGTAGGACTCTCCACTAGCCAGACGTTGGCTATCCATTACATGGGCATTACCCAACACCTGTTTATATACTGCCCTAATTACTGCTTGTACGTCATCTTCTGTAGCATTGGGAAGTAATTCTACAATTTCAGCATCAGCGACCCAAAGAGCCATAGTAACTTCTCCTATGTCAAGTGAATTTTGTTGTTTGTTAACTAAACTTTTTCAATTGCTCCCATCTTTAAAGTTAGATGACAGAGCTGCAATCGTGAAGTGAAAATTCACAATTTTGTAGAGACACAATAGGAAGTACTACCCCCCCATTACATCTCTACAATTTGAGAGAGTATGGGTTTACACCACCTCTGTGATGCTGACAATTTTGCCAGATGTGCGATTAATTCGCTGGATTTGTGAAGTCATATTGCTGCCAGAAACAATATATTCTGTACTGCTACGACGACGGGGACTGTCAAATTTAGAACCCGTAACCAAAATTTTGAAGGTTTTTTCTGTAGCCACATAAGCACCTGGGCATTTACCTGATGTGGGAGGCTTAATACCAGTAGTACTGTTGGTAGCAACGGCATATACAAGCTGAGAACCTTTAACAGCACTGCTAACTTGAGCATAGCCTCTGTCAACAGCAAACATCCGGTTGTAAGCTACTTGCTTTTGACCAACTTGGGTTGTTTCACCGCAATAGTAGGGAACGATGTTTTCACCAAAGCTAGCTTGGTACTCATCGCTATCAACGTAGGAATCTATTTCTGCTTCATATCCTTCTTCAATGCAGCGAACGATATGCTCGGAAATCTCCTCTTGGGATTGGGGAGCGCGACCGAGGAAATGCATGAAATTCAATTCTACGAAGCGGTAAGGAGCACACTTTTCAAAGTACCGACTACGGTAAAAGTCTGACTTACCTACTTGTCGCACAAAATCGCGGACTGTGATGCTGCGATCGCATAATTGGGACTCAGCAGTTACCAAACGCTCGCTTTCCATCACATGGGGGTTACCCAAAACGTTTCTGTAAACTGCCCGAATAGCGTTCTGTGCATCTTCCACAGAACTAGTAGGCCATAATTCGTAGATATCTTGGCTTGCCATTAAAGTCTCCTAAATTTGTCAATCTCCTAAATTTTTCGATGGGGACAGATGATGAGTCATTACCTAGTATTCAGCCAAGGCAACACAGGTTAAATTAGACGGCAGGAAAATAGATTTTTTCTTCCCCTGCTCCCTCTGCTTCCCCTGCTTCCCCTGTTCTCCTAGTTCACAGGGGTAATACTGGCAATCACACCACCTTGCTTGTGAATCCGCTTGTATTGTTCGGAGAGCTTGTCAAAAGGTACTAGGAACACTTGGTTAGAACGGCGGAATTTGGAGACTCGATTTACCGCATTTGATTTATAACCAGTAACTTCAACCCGGAATACCTTACCTTCTGCACTAGCTCCCACACCATGACGGGTTCTAGAACCAAGGGGAGGATTGCGGAATGATGCACCATCACTAGCAGGTGAAACTACTGGTGTTGGTGTTTGATTAATTACCAAGCTGTTTAATTTAGGTTGTTTGCCAGCTAAATCACCCTTCAAGCTGCTGGTGGAAGCACCGCGCACCATTTGGAAGAGGTGGGTAAATTGCACCATACTTTCACAAGCTTCGGTTTTGTAGCCGCGAATGTAAGGTACGAAGTCTTCACCAAAGGCGTTTTGATATTCGTCGCTATCTAGATAGGAGTCTATATCAGCTTCAAATCCTTTTGTATCGAGGATAGTGCTGTGTGCCCGCATTTCTTCCAAATCGTATGGGGTACGCCCCAGCAGATGGCGGAAATTCAGTTCGATCGCCCGATAGCGAGCGCAACTAGTGAAAAAGCGAGAACGATATAAATCAGATTTTGCTACCACCCGCACAAAGTCACGGACGCTCAATTCACCGCGCTTAAATTGGGATTCGGGGACAGAAAGCCTTTCACTTTCCATCACATAGGCATTGCCCAAAACTTGGCGGTAAACTGCGTTGATGATGGTTTCTAGGTCTTCTGGTGAGCTACCAGGAACCCATTCCACCGGTGGGGTTTCGTCAAATCGGCTTACGCCTAGGCGTGAAGCTGGTCCAAAAACCATTAATGGAATCTCCTGTTTCAAAACAAAAGCTGAAAAGGAATATCGCTACACTTTACAGAACTTAATAATTGTTTGTGTAAACAAACAAAAACATGTCCTGATTCATCCCAGGTCTTGCTGCTAAAGACCTAAAATGATGGGAGCAGAATATCCCCTAAGGTTCTTACACCTTGCTCAATCTTAATCTTCATACAAACTAGGAGCGAGAATTATCAAGAATTATGAACTTAGTTTACGTATCTTAATTTTGAGTACTGGTATAAAATTTCAGGTTACAAAAGTTCACTCGAAGGGATTATGTAGGGGTACGGGCAAGTAATAAGTAACAAGTAATAAGT
>NZ_FYBH01000228.1 GCF_900185595.1 Calothrix rhizosoleniae SC01 | reverse complement strand
TTACTGCTCTCAAAGATGAAAACTCTAATATTCGTAGGAGTGCTGCTGATGCTCTGGGAGATATTGGTATAGATGCAAAATCGGCTATTGCTGAACTGACTAAAATATTTTTAGATAAGAATGAAGCAATTTGTATTCGTTATCGAACAATGAAGTCACTTGCAAAAATAGGTAATAAAGAAGCTGTATCAGTTTTAAAAAGATATTCAAGAATATATTATTACTTAAGAGAGTATGAACCGGGTTGTGAATGTCCTTTATGCCGAGGCAGTGCTCGCAGCCTCAGAAATAGAAAGACTAAAATCCTCAACGAGAAAGTCCCTGTGATTTGCCGTATTCCAGTAATAAAGAATATACTAAAAAATTGGAAATGCTTTGACAAAAAACCAGATAATTCACCTCAGTCCAGACGGAGCAAGAGTTCATCAGACACAGTAAAACCCCGTAAAAACTGCTCTGATTGTCGGGATGAACAGCAATGATACATCAACCTCACCGTGCTAATTTACGGGGGAGAGACTTCCGAAGGAAAAACCTAGCAGGGGAAGACTTTACCAATGCTGATATTCGAGGAGTGAAATTTACTAATGCCACTCTAATTGGTGTTAACTTCCGCAATGCTAAAGCAGGTTTACCAACCTCTTGGAAAATGGGTATGGTTATTTTATCAGTGCTTCTGTCATTATTAGCAGGATTAATTTCTGGCTATTCTGGTGCGCTTATTGGTGATTTATTAAATAATATTGTTGATGGTTCTTACTTATTAGGTAGTATATCTTTAATAACTATAGGAATATTTTTAATTGTTATTTTCTGGCGTGGCTTAGGAGTAACACTAGCAACCCTTGCTGAGATAACAGCAGCTTGCTTAATTGCTTCTATTGCCTTTTCCCCAAACGATAAAGCCGGAGTAAATCTTGCTATTAGCACAACATTTTTTGTGGTGGGTTTAGCTGGAATAGTGTCTGGTGTTGGTAATATGGCCGTAGCTATCGCTTTAGCAAAAGTTATAGCTATGCCTGCTGCTACGACTTCCACTGGTTTGATCGGTTTTATTGGTATTGTAATTGGTGTTTTACTGGGATTTTTTCTAGATGAATCAAATGACTATTTTCCATCTGGCTTGATTACTTTATCTGGGTTGATTGGTTTATTAGCAATTACATCCGGTGTTTATGTTGGCAGACAAGCTATAAATGGCAACATAAAATATAAACTTATTCGTTCCCTACCAGTTGGTATTGTTGCCTATGGCGGGACAAGTTTTCGTGGTGCTAACTTAACAGATGCAGACTTTACCCAAGCCACCCTCACAAGTGTCGATTTCAGAGAAGCTAACCTCACCCGTACCTGTTGGTTTAATGCAAAAAATTTAGAACAGGCTCGTGTAGAAGGTACATATTTAGAACAAGCAAATGTACGACAATTAGCAATCACCAAAGACGGTAGAGGGCAAGAATTTAATAATATAAATTTACGATACCTGAACCTTAAAAATGCCAACTTACAAGATGCCGAATTTATCAGCACAGATTTAAGTGAAGCTAACTTGAAGAATGCTAATTTATTTGGTGCGAAACTGGCTGAAACTCAGCTATATCAGGCTAATCTTACAGCAGCTTGCTTAACTGGAGCATATATTGAAAATTGGGGTATTTCCACTGATACTCAACTTGAAGGCATTCAGTGCGATTTTGTTTATATGCGACTACCTACACAGGATGACCCCGACCCTTGGCGTAAACCAGATAATCGTCAAGAAAAATTTAAAAAGGGAGACTTTGCTGATTTTGTTGCTCCCATTATTAAAACTCTGGACTTATATAAAACCCAAAATTCTGACCCCCGTCAAGTAGGTGGTAAATTTAAAAGCCTTGACTTACTTCACTACGAGGGAATTGACCCCACAGCAGCAGCTATTGCCATCATCCAGTTAGCCGAACACAATCCCGATGCAGACCTACAAATTGTGGCATTAGAAGGTAGGGGTGAAGAGAAAATTCGCCTGCAAGCCAGAGTCGCAGGTGATGCCAATCCCTCGGATTTAAGCCGTGAATATTTTGAAAAATATATTGAATTTCAATCTTTATCATATAGCAGCATACAAGAATTAATCATAAGTAATAAAGCAAAAGAAGAGCAACTTAGCTATTATAAAAATCTTTTTACCAATGCTATCAATCAACCAAAAGTTTATGTAGAAACTATTAATTCTCGAGGGAGTTTAACTATGTCGGAAAGTAAAGGTAATATCAGCATTGGTAATGCTCAAGGTAATATTAGTGGTCTTGCTGCCACTGGTGAGAATGCATCCATGACAGGGATGGCTATGGGTAATATTAGTGGTACTGTGACTAATGCTATCAATCAGTTACCCGACTTTTCAGAAGCAGAACCATCGGGAATTAAAAGGCTACTTCAAGAGTTACAAGCGGCCATTGAAGCTGACAGTAATTTGAGTGGTGATGACAAGACAGAAGCATTAGAACAGCTAGAAATTATTGCCGTAGCGAGTCAAAAACCAGAAGATGCTACTACCCAAAGAAAAGTTAAAAAAGCTGTGACTTTTCTTAAGGGTATAATTGCTGATTTACCCACAAATGCGGAGTTAGTGACAACCTGTAATCGGTTATTACCCCTCATAGCCGATCGCGTGGGAAATAAAGAAAGCCAATCAAATCCAGCACCAGCTAATTCCATTAAAATTATGTTCCTGGCATCAGATCCCACTGATGCTGCTCGTCTGCGATTGGGACAGGAATTACGAGATATTCAAAAAAAACTGCAACTAGCCAAACAGCGAGAAAGATTTATTCTCCAGCAACAAATGTCTGTACGTCCTGGGGATATCAGTCAGACTTTACTGGAGTTTGAACCAATGATTGTACATTTCTCCGGACATGGCACAAGTAATGGCGAACTTTGCTTTGAGAATGAATTGGGAAAAATTCAGCCTGTAAAACCTGAAGCTTTAGCTGCATTGTTTGCCCTTGTCAGTCAACAAGTCAAATGTGTTGTTCTTAATGCTTGTCACTCAGAAACTCAAGCCAAGTCAATTGCTGAACATATTCAATTTGTGATTGGGATGAATCAAGCCATTGGGGATAAAGCAGCGATCGCATTTGCTGTGGGATTTTATACAGCCATTGGAGCCAGCCGCCCGATCCCAGAAGCCTATCAATTCGGCTGTACCCAAATTCAACTCGAAGGTATTCCCGAGAATTTAACCCCTATTTTGCATCAAAAAAAGTAAGGTGGGCATTGCCCACCCTATTCGATATCAATTAGCCCTACAGCTTAGTGCCACACTCCGGACAAAAACTATTGCTGGGAGGATTTTTCGCACCACAATTACTGCAATAAACTGGCTCAATATCTGGCTTGGGAGTTTGCTTAGGTAAACCCAACATTTGAGCATTGCTCTTACCAGGAGCAATCATGGGATAACAATTTTCATCCCTAGTCACGTAAACATCTAAAATTACCGGACAATCAGCAGCCAACATTTGGGCGATCGCATCTGATAATTCTGACCGGGATTTGACTATTATACCTTTAATCCCATAGGCCTTGGTCAACAGTTCAATGTCTGGCATCCCTACTTCCATATTCGAGCAGGAATAACGTTCGCCATAGAAGGCTTGCTGCCACTGGCGTACCATTCCTTGCCAACCATTATTAATAATCACTGTTTTCACATTGATGCCATACTGAGCCAGAGTTCCCAACTCTTGTAAACACATTTGGAAACTGGCATCACCACTAATACAAATAACTTCCTCATCCGGAAATGCTACCTTGACACCCATAGCCGCAGGTACGCCAAAACCCATAGTTCCCAAACCCGCACTAGAAATCCAGCGTCGGGGGCCATTTTTGAGGAATTGTGCCGCCCACATTTGATGTTGTCCCACATCCGTAGTGTAGTAAGCATTTGGTGCCTGACGACTAACTTCCACAATTACTTCTTGGGGAGAAATACTGTCAGGACTTTCCGGGACTACTAAAGGATAATCTTCTCTCCAGCGATTGATTAAACTTAACCACTCTTGGGTCTGATTGCTATTATGACTAATTCCTAGTTCTTGGCAACGAGCTAATAAATCTAGCAGTACATTCTTGACATCGCCAACAATAGGCACATCAGGGACTCGGTTTTTACCTACTTCGGCGGGATCAATGTCAATGTGAATTACCTTGGCTCGGGAGGCAAATTCATCCAACTTACCAGTTACCCGATCATCAAATCTTGCTCCCACACACATCAATAAGTCACAATCAGTGACAGCAAAATTGGCATAAGCAGTACCATGCATACCCAACATACCCAAAGATAGGGGATGGTGTTCGTCAAAAGCCCCAAGACCCATTAAAGTAGTGGTGACGGGGATATTAAATAACTCTGCTAATGCTTCAATTTCTGTATGGGCACCGGCTGCGATCGCACCTCCACCAATGTACAATAGTGGGCGACGACTTGCCTGGATTAACTTTAATGCTGCATTAATTTGTTTGGGATTACCCTTGACAGTGGGGCGATATCCTGGCATCTTCACAGAACCAGGTTCCACCGGTACATAATCAAATTTTTCTAAGGCTACATCCTTGGGTACATCAATCAATACTGGACCAGGACGACCCGTACTGGCAATATGGAAGGCTTCAGCCACAATTCGTGGCATATCATTGGGATCACGCACTACATAGGAGTGTTTGACAATGGGTATGGTAATGCCATAAATATCAGTTTCCTGGAAGGCATCCGTACCAATTGCCGCCCTGGCAACCTGTCCGGTAACAATGACCATAGGGATCGAATCCATGTAAGCCGTGGCAATCCCTGTAACTAAATTAGTTGCTCCTGGGCCAGAAGTACCAAAACATACTCCCACTTTACCTGTAGCACGGGCATAACCATCAGCAGCATGGGATGCACCTTGCTCGTGTCTGACCAGGATATGCTTTATACCACCAGCGCCTTCCACTAAATACAGTTCATCGTAAACTGGTAAAATTGCTCCACCAGGATAACCAAAAATATATTCTACCCCGTGACGCTTCAGGCTATCCATCAGGGCAAAACCACCAGAGACGAATTTTGGTGTGATTACTGGGGATGGAGATACATGGGACTGGTGGGAATTTTCGCTGGGTGGAACACTGGGGGAATAATGCGATTCTCCGGGAGACACACTTCGTGAACGCACAGTCTAACCTCACGTATTAGCTAAGATGATGTAGAAATTCTGTATTTAAGATTTCATTTTAATCGAAAAACTTAATTAATTCTTGATTTGTAAATATCTTCAATATAATTTGAGCCTACTATTATACAGGAATTACAACACATCTTTCAAAACTCGCTTGGTATTTTTCCAAGCCCATACCCCCACACCAGCTACAATGAGACTCATACCGACTAAAACTGGTCGTAAGCCAAAAGCATCTGTGAGGGGGCCAGCGATCGCTAGGGGAGCAGATAGGGCAATATTAACGGCATGATTTTGAAAGCCAAATACTTTGCCATGCATGGAGTGGGGAGTACGCTGTTGAATCAGAGTTTGCATGGGTACATAAATAAAGGAAGCTCCAATCCCCAAGGAGGCACATAACCCCAAAGCGAGCATCAGGTTATGGGTAAAGGTAAACACCCCTAATACCGCAGCCATAACCAAAAAACCTACCAGTGGCAAAGACTTGCGATTGAGTCTATCATTCCAATGACCCAAAATCCCTGCCCCTGTAACCATACCAATACCAGCCGCCGCCAGAAAAAAGCCAAATTGTTTTTCTTTTAAACCAAACTCTGCTGCTAATCTAATTGTCAAAACTGTTAAAGCTGCAAATACACAATACAAAGTTACGAGTTGCAACATGGCATTGAGAATCAAAACATTTTTTTTCAGATAGCGTAATCCTTCCTTAAAATCTACCCAAGGATGAATTGATGCTTGGCCATCCAGTACCCTTTTAGGCTCCTTAAATTTAATGGGTAGCATGATTACCGCCGAAGCAATGTAGAATGTGGCGACTATCAATTCTTGACCATAATCTTCTGCAATCCAATTCTTTGCCCAAGTTAAAATTGGTTCCCCCATCGCAAAACCGACAATCATAGCTGTCATCATGGTGCTACTAAATAGGGCATTAGCAGCCATTAAAGACTCTTTGCGGACTATTAAAGGCAGGGCTGCATGTTCTGCAGGGGCAAAAAACTGTGTAATTGTAGAGATAGCAAAGGCAAGCAGCAACAATAAAATAAATTCTCGCGGTAACAATGGTAGACCTAATACCAAGAAACCTCTGACAAAATCAGAACCTACCATAATCACTTTTTTGGGCAAGCGATCTACAAATACACCCCCTGCAGAACCAAACAGGATGGCTGGAATGGTAAACACCACCATCAAAGTAGAGTACATGGAATTTTCTGTTAAACCTGCTGGAGGTTGGTAATTCTCCAATAAGGCAATCATTAATACAAAAAAGACTTTATCTCCTAGTTGGGATACTAGTTGTCCAATCCACAGCAGCATAAAATTGCGGCTTTTAAGTAAGACAGAAAACCCATTATTCACAGCAGCAGGTTCAATAGGAAACATCTAAACATTAGGGGATAGAGATTAACGGGATGGATAGAGTTTACAGGGGTATTATTTTAGTTTATAGGTTTGGTAATTGAGAATTTGTAATTCATCACTAGAAGAACTACATTCTTCATTCCCTAGATTCTCACTCCTGAATACTAAATCCATTTTCCGGACTATTATTTTTCATAGTCCTGCAATAGTAAGTATAAAAATTGAGTTAAACTCATTTTGCAATTGGAAGATGAACTACCTGTGGGTGAGTCTACCCACCAGCCTTGAACACTTTTTGGCTCTCCCCACATTTGTAAATGATCGACAGCTGGCTCCGCATAAAAGTTATTGTGCTGACTACCAAGCATTTTTGAACTCCAATGAGTAAAGTAATCATGACTGATGCGATGAATGGGAAATTCCCCCCACAGTGGCACTCCCCAACCATCTATAGCAATAAAAGCTTTGATTGTACCTCCCAGAATATGCCAATTTGTCGCTGCGACCATTGCACCCACAACTCCTGCACTAAAGCTAATAAAAACTACTGGAGTTTTTTGCCAATTTCCCAAAGGATACTCCGAAAGGACTGCCTGACTGTGTTCCCATAAGAACTTAAAAATATGCCACCCAGATAAAGTCGCCAATCCTTTGCCCCGATAAACAAGTATATCTACTGAACCGTCTTTGTCAATTTTTTGTACTACTGACTCTACGCAATTCCAGACAAAATTCTCGGTTAATCCTGGTTCATGAATTCCAGGGCAAACAATAATACTCATTTTCCTATTCCATTGATCAACAATCAGTTTTCTTGCCCTACTAATAAGTCT
>NZ_FYBH01000094.1 GCF_900185595.1 Calothrix rhizosoleniae SC01 | reverse complement strand
CTTATTGCCTAGGATAGTATTGTTTGACTAAAGGACTATCAATTATCAACCGTCAGCTGAAAAATGTCCTAATTTGACTGGCTATAGCTATAACAATTAAAACATGAATGAACAAAATTATTTACCCCTTGCATATTTAAATGCTTGGGAATATTGTCCTCGTCGATTTTATTTGGAATATGAATTGGGAGAAACCGCAGACAATGAATATATTATTATTGGTCGCCATTTACACCGTAATATTAATAAAGAAGGTACGTGTATTGAAGGGGATACAATTATCTACCGTCAACAATGGGTGTGGTGCGATCGCCTTTTGATTAATGGTATTATTGACGCTGTTGAACAAAGAGATAATCAACTGATTCCCCTTGAGTACAAAAAGGGAAGAATGAATAATCATAGTTGCGATCATTTTCAATTATGTGGTGCAGCTTTATGTTTAGAGGAACGCACTGGCAAAATTATTACTCAAGGGGAAATTTTCTATCACGCTAACCGTCGCCGGGAATTAGTATTTTTTACAGATAAATTACGTAAAGATACTGAGGAAGCTATTGCGGCAGCGAGAGAATCTCTGAAAAAAAACATACCAACTCCAATCGATCATTCTCAAAAATGTCGAGACTGTAGTTTAAAAAATATTTGTTTACCAAAAGAAGTGAAAAAATTGCGCTCAGAGGTTTAATTATGTCTGTACTTTACGTTACTCAACCTGATGCAGTTTTAAGCAAAAAACACGAAGCTTTTAAAGTCGCTCTCAAGCAATCTGATGGGAGTTGGGAAAAACGTTCCGTACCAGCTCAAACTGTTGAAGAAGTTGTGTTGATGGGTAATCCCCAAATTACTGGAGATGCTTTAGCTTATGCCCTAGAATTGGGAATGCCTGTTCATTATCTTTCTTATTTTGGCAAACATTTAGGTTCTACACTTCCAAGTTATTCCCGTAATGGTCAATTGAGATTAGCTCAATATGGTGCATATTCTGATCAAAACCAGAAGTTAGAAATAGCTAAAACAATTGTTGCTGCTAAAATTCATAACCAATATACCGTTCTCTATCGCCACGGTCAAAAAGATAATATTCTGAAAGTCAGGAAGCAATTAGTTACAGAAAAAACAACTCTTGATGAAGTGAGAGGGGTTGAAGGCTTAGCAGCACGAGAATATTTTGCTTGTTGGTCGGAAATATTAGAAAAAAAGTGGGGATTTAGTGGCAGAAATCGCCGTCCACCAACTGATGCAATTAATGCTTTACTAGGTTTTGCCTATGGACTGTTACGAGTACAAGTTACGGCAGCGGTACACATAGCAGGTTTAGACCCTTATATTGGTTATCTACATGAAACAACTCGCGGTCAACCAGCAATGGTGTTAGATTTAATGGAAGAATTTCGTCCCCTTGTTGCTGATAATTTGATTTTTGCAGTTGTCAGCCATAAAGAAATTAAGCCTAATGATTTTACCGAAAGTTTGGGTGCATATCGTCTTGGAGAAAATGGGCGGAAAATTTTTTTGCAAGCATGGGAACGGAAAATGAATGATGAATTCAAGCATCCGACTTTTGGCTATCACTGTAACTATCGACGTGCAATTGAACTACAAGCACGTTTATTCAGCCGCCATTTACAAGAAAAGATTCCTTACAAACCATTGACAAGACGATGAAAACGTTATTTTATCTCATCATTTATGATTTACCAGATACCAAAGCAGGTAATAAGCGTCGCACAAGACTGCATAAGCTGCTCTCTGGTTATGGAAAATGGACTCAGTACAGTGTATTTGAATGTTTTTTAACTAAATTACAGTTTGCTAAACTCAAGGTGAAGATAGAAGAATTAATTAAGCAGCAGGAGGATTCAATCCGTATATATGTGTTAGATTCCCTAGCTGTACGCAAAACAATTACTTATGGTTCTGAAGAACCTAAACACAATCAAACGATTATTTTGTAATAGTTTGCTAGGATATTTTTGACCAAAAAAGAAAAGGATACAAGCCCCCGGATTTATCCGTGGAAAAAGAAAAAGTATTTTCCTTATTCAAGCCCCTCTATTTATCGATGGGGTAACTGATAACTGATAACTGATAACTGAAATGACGGGGGAAAGCGAGGGCGAAAACCCCAGGGGCCCGGTCAAAACGCTAGAACCTTGAAAATTCAATACTTTCAGCGTATTTACTGTTCTATGTTGTTGGTTCCTAAGTCTCTGAAAAGGGGTTTTGTAAGTGCCCCGTCAAAATCTGCTCTGGATATAGTGTTATAACTGAGTTGTGGCTGGCGGACTTTCAATTTAATGAATCCTGGAAACGGGATTGAAACACATTGCTGCCAGTTTATTTAGATAACCACAAAAAACTTTCAATTTAATGAATCCTGGAAACGGGATTGAAACATGAAATTGCTTGGGGCTGGGGAAGGATCTGCAACTCTTTCAATTTAATGAATCCTGGAAACGGGATTGAAACATTTAAAATCTAACCTTATTGATCCAACCCCACACCCTTTCAATTTAATGAATCCTGGAAACGGGATTGAAACATGGCAAATAACCGGGACTCCCCCAATTTCAAAACCCTTTCAATTTAATGAATCCTGGAAACGGGATTGAAACTATTGATGTGCATTCAGTTAGCGATCGGGAAACTTTCAATTTAATGAATCCTGGAAACGGGATTGAAACCAAATACAGATATTTCCTCTAGAAGCGATCGCAACACTTTCTATTTAATGAATCCTGGAAGCGGGATTGAAACGATATATCAGCTTCCCAATCATTATCGCCAATGTCCCTGAACTTTCAATTTAATGAATCTCGGCAACGGGGATAAAAACATGGATGCACCCTGTAGTTGGGATTAACCATGTTTTTATTCCCAATAGAAGCGACAATATGTTTTACGGTATTTTCATAGGTAAACCGCAGATTTATCGGTGGAATCAATCTAAAACTGAAAATTGTCATGACAAATCAATCCGTATCAGAAATTCCTGTTTGTGCTTGGAGTCGTCCCATCGGTTTAGGCTGGGATAACCCCTATACTGTTCGCTACCCTAGCAATATTGATGATGGTCCTTGGCAGGGAATGCCTCTAGGCGGTTTCGGTGCGGGTTGTATTGGTCGTTCTTCTCGGGGAGATTTTAACCTCTGGCAAGTTGATGGAGGGGAACATGTCTTTCAAAATATCCCTGGTTGTCAATTCAGCGTATTTGAATCAACTACCACATCTTCCCAGGCTTATGCCTTATGTACAACAGCTCCGGAGAATGGTAGTTTAGCAGCTTGGCAATGGTATCCTAGTATTGGAAAAAACCAAGAGAATCATAGTCTTCAATCTAAAATCCAAAATCCAAAATCTAAAATTGCTACGGGAACTTATCATGCTTTATATCCCCGTAGTTGGTTTGTTTATGAAGATGTATTCACAGCAAACCTGAGTTGCGAACAGTTTTCCCCAATTTGGGCAAATAACTACCAAGAAACTAGTTATCCAGTGGGGGTATTTCTCTGGAAGGCGCACAACCCCACTAACGCACCCATAACTTTAAGTATCATGCTTACTTGGGAAAATATGGTGGGTTGGTTTACTAATGCTCTCAAATCCCCGGAAGTAAAGATGAGGGATGATGGTAGTCCAGTTTATGAATATCAGCCCCGGTTGGGTGAAAGTAAAAATAATTTTAATTGTTTAGTCGAAAATACTGATGCCATTGCCTGTGTGATGGGGCGCATGGGTATGAATGAACCCATCCAAGAAGGTGAGGGAACTTGGTGTATTGCAACTCGCAAACATCCCCAGGTAGAAATATTTCACCATACCCGGTGGAATCCTCTGGGTACAGGGTCAGAGTTATGGCAGAGTTTCACAGAGGATGGTTCTTTACCCAATGTTGTTAATGAAACTCCTGCCCAAGATGGAGAACAAATTGGCACAGCTTTGGCTGTACGTTTTACTCTCCAACCAGGAGAAAGTTTAGAAATCCCCTTGATTTTGTCCTGGGATTTACCAGTAACAGAATTTGCTGCGGGAGTTAATTACTATCGAAGATATACTGACTTTTTTGGTCGTAGTGGTGACAATGCCCAAGCGATCGCCTTGACTGCACTGCAACAATACCAAGACTGGCGAGAACAAATTCAAGCATGGCAAAAACCAATCCTGAATCGCCCAGATTTACCTGATTGGTTAAAAATGTCACTCTTAAATGAATTATATGACCTCACCAGTGGTGGTAC
Source organism: Calothrix rhizosoleniae SC01 (assembly GCF_900185595.1). Taxonomy (GTDB): domain Bacteria; phylum Cyanobacteriota; class Cyanobacteriia; order Cyanobacteriales; family Nostocaceae; genus Calothrix_A; species Calothrix_A rhizosoleniae. The sequence goes on along the minus strand of NZ_FYBH01000094.1, from coordinate 8,919 downwards.
TCTATGGAGTGCAGCCACAACAAAAGACCCCATTGGGCAGTTTGCGGTGTTGGAATGTTGGGATTACCGTTGGTATGAAAGTCTGGACGTACGACTTTATGGCTCTTTTGGGCTGTTGCTCCTGTTCCCAGAGTTAGAGAAGTCTGTAATTAGGGCTTTTGCTAGAGCAATTCCCCATAGTGACGATCGCACCCGAGTAATTGGCTATTACTATACTATGGGGGCGGAAAGTCATCTGGCAGTTCGCAAGGTAGCAGGTGCTACACCCCATGATTTAGGGGCACCCAATGAACATGTCTGGGAAAAGACTAATTACACTGCTTATCAAGATTGCAATTTGTGGAAGGATTTAGGGGCTGATTTTGTCTTGCAAGTGTATCGAGACTTCCTACTCACGGGTTCTGATGATGTGGAATTTCTGGCAGATTGTTGGGATGCAATTGTGCTCACCCTCAACTATCTGAAAACCTTTGATATTGATGGGGACGGGATTCCAGAAAATTCTGGGGCACCGGATCAAACCTTTGATGACTGGAAATTACTAGGTGTGAGTGCTTACTGTGGTGGATTATGGTTAGCAGCCTTAGAAACTGCGATCGCTATTGGTAATATCTTAAGTAGTAGTTCTGTAGACACACCGTTTATAGCACCTCCACAGACCATAATTAATACTTATGGAGCATGGTTAAAACAATCACGGCTCATCTACGAAGAAAAACTGTGGAATGGGCAATACTACCGCTTGGATAGTGAGACTGGTTCCGATGTGGTTATGGCAGACCAATTGTGCGGACAATTTTATGCTCGTCTATTAAATTTACCCAATATTGTCCCCATAGATCACACCCTTTCTACCCTGAAAACAATTTACAATGCCTGTTTCCTCAAATTTTGCGATGGTAAATTTGGAGCTGCTAACGGTGTACTTACCGATGGTTCTCCAGAAAATCCCCAATCCACCCATCCCCTAGAAGTGTGGACAGGGATTAATTTTGGACTTGCTGCTTTCCTCATACAAATGGGAATGAAAGATGAAGGGTTAACCCTGGCAAAAACAGTAGTGCAGCAAATCTATGATAATGGCTTACAGTTCCGTACACCAGAAGCAATTACTAGTACAGGCACTTTCCGTGCAAGTACTTATTTAAGACCAATGGCAATCTGGGCGGTTTATTTGGTTTTGGGTGAGTAGTTAGGAAGAGGCAGGGGAGCTGACACAAATAAATAATGCTGTGGGCGAATCGGTTGGGGTATTACCAATTATGCCCATGTAACCAGTATTTCATCGCGTTTCAACGTGCTTGGTTTATTAGCCCGCAATTCATTGCAGGGCGGGAAAGGATGACAACGCCAGAGTAATGGGCGCTAACTAAATAGCGCCCAAATTGGCAATAAATTAGGACATACCACCAGCAGCTTGAAACCGGGCGCGAGCACGTTTAAAAGCTTGGGTTGCTTGGATTTTTTCTTGGCGATCCTCATCTGAAACCTGGTCAAGACGGGTTTGTGCTTCATTAAACTCAGCACGAGCTGATTCCAAATCAATAGAATCACCTCTTTCCGCGCCATTCACCAAAATAGTGAGTTCATTTTCCTCGACTTCCGCGAATCCACCCATAAGGGCAATGGGAGTCCAATCTTTTTGATTTTTGTCGCCACGTACTCGCATTACGCCAGTATCTAAAGCTGTCAACATGGGTGCGTGTCCACTGAGGACACCTAGTTGACCCGTGGTGCTGGGTAAAATGACCTCTTCTGCTGAGGCATCCCACACCGTTTTATCTGGGGAAATTACACGAACAGTTAACGTCATTGGAGATAATTGCTGAGTGGGAATTGCTACTTGGGATATTTGGGAAGTGGTAATTGGTAATTGGTAATAAAATGCTATTACCCATTACCCATTACCCATTACCCATTAACCTTTTTTCATCTTTTCTGCTTTAGCGATCGCTTCATCAATATCGCCAACTAAGTAGAAAGCTTGTTCTGGTAGGTCATCCAACTCACCAGCAAGAATCATCTTGAAGCCTTTGATGGTATCTTCTAGCTTCACATACTTACCGGGGGAACCAGTGAATACTTCAGCAACAAAGAATGGCTGAGACAAGAAACGCTCAACTTTACGAGCACGAGCCACAATCAAACGGTCATCTTCAGACAATTCATCCAAACCAAGAATGGCAATAATGTCTTGAAGTTCCTTGTAACGCTGCAAGGTAGACTGGACAGCACGGGCAGTTCCATAGTGGTCTTCACCGACAATGTTGGGCTGTAACATGGTGGAAGTAGAATCCAGGGGATCTACAGCAGGATAAATTCCCTTAGATGCCAAACCCCGAGACAATACGGTGGTTCCATCCAAGTGAGCAAAGGTAGTAGCAGGTGCGGGGTCAGTTAAGTCATCCGCAGGTACATATACCGCTTGAATGGAGGTAATGGAACCTTCTTTGGTGGAGGTAATCCGCTCTTGCAGTGCCCCTACGTCAGTACCCAAAGTGGGCTGATATCCTACCGCAGAAGGCATTCTTCCTAACAGAGCCGATACTTCTGAACCAGCTTGGACAAACCGGAAGATGTTATCCACAAACAATAGTACGTCTTGCTTGTTTACATCCCGGAAGTATTCCGCCATAGTTAAGCCAGAAAGACCAACCCGCATTCTCGCTCCGGGTGGCTCGTTCATTTGACCGTATACTAGAGCAATTTTTGATTCATTCAGGTTATCAGCGTTGATAACCCCAGACTCAATCATTTCGTTGTAGAGGTCATTACCTTCACGGGTACGTTCGCCCACTCCAGCAAATACAGATACACCACCGTGGTTCGTTGCAATATTGTTGATCAATTCCATCATGATCACGGTTTTGCCCACACCAGCACCACCGAATAGACCAATTTTGCCCCCACGACGATAGGGAGTTAACAAGTCAACAACTTTAATCCCTGTTTCAAATACAGAAGGTGTGGTTTCCAATTCTGTAAGTTTGGGTGCATCGCGGTGGATAGGTAATTGTTCCTGTGTATCTACAGGACCTCTATTATCCACTGGTTCGCCGAGAACGTTGAAAATCCGTCCCAAGGTGGCTTTACCAACGGGCACGCTAATGGGAGCACCAGTATCAACCGCTTCCATACCGCGTACTAAGCCATCAGTAGAACTCATGGAAACAGCCCGCACTTGGTTATCACCTAGCAGTTGCTGTACTTCGCAGGTAACTGAAACTTCTTGTCCAGCTTCGTTAGTGCCTTTGATGGTCAAAGAGTTATAGATGGGAGGCATCTTACCGGTAGCAAATTTGACATCTACGACCGGACCAATAATTTGGGTAATGTAACCAATGTTTGTTTTTTCTGCTGTGGTGACCATGCTGAGCCTATTGATTTGAGAGCTATATTTCAGATAGGATCCAGAAAGACATAAGCTTAAGGAATGTCATCTTCAAGATTAGCACTGAACGACCCTAATATTCGGCATAATATTGATTTTTTAAGCCGGAATAAACTGAATTAGAAAATAGGTTATCACGGTACGGGGATCGGTGGAACGTAGGGAGAAGTGTGGGAAGTGTGGGGAGTGTGGGAAGTGTGGGGAGTATGGGAGTAGGGAAAAATAAAAAACAGCCCTCCCTGTTTAAGAACCAAGGAGGGCGTGCCATGCCATTTCACTATAAGGTTTAATCCACTTCCTCTGGGGATGATTCCGCAAATTTTCCAAATTTTTCAGCTATCTATCCTTGGTTCCTATATTTTCTCGGATTTATTTTTCAAATTGGTATCACCTGTTGCCTGTTCCGGAATAACTATTTGATTCGACTTATTGTGTAAATACTTATACCAATTTATCTTCAACCGCGAGAAGGCTCAAATTAGACACAGAAGTCGCATCTTGTGGAGGAGTTACACTTGAACAACTCAAATCTTACGTTGAGAATCAAAACAGTCTTGGCAATCAAAGGGGAATCGAGTCCCCTTGATTGTCCACCGCCCGGGTACTCCTACCACACCGCAGGTTGGTGGTGAGGAAATTGCAGAGGTATAGATGGAGTAAAGAGATAAGAATACCTCAATCCCAGTCGTCTGCTTCGGAATGTTTCTGAATTTGAGAAATCGCCAATTTAATTACTGACTGCACCCCCGTTTCCTTTTCCTGGGTTAGGGCTGCTCGCAACGGCTCTAGGACAGAATCATCGCAGATTTTCATCAATGCCAAAGCAGCCGATTTGCGGCTTTCTGCTCTGGGATGATTTAGTAATTCTAAGAGAGGGGGAACTGCTGGTTTGTGAGCTAGATTCCCTAAAACTGCTGCGGCTTCGCTACGCACAGTTTCCGAGGGATCGGCAAGAGTATTAATCAAAATATCAAAAGCTCCTGCTTGAGGATCTTCTTGAGCTATTTTTGCGATCGCAGTCACTACCGCAGCACGAACTCCTTCTGAATCAGATTCAAGTGCTTTGTACAAATGTTCTTTTGCTTCTGCACCAATAAATGCTAGAGCCCACGCTGCATGTCCTTTGATACTTTCTGGATGGTTGGGAGACTCCAGTATCTTTAATAATTCTGGTACGGCTAGTTCTCCTGTTCTTGCCAAAGCACCTACTGAAGAACCTTGAACTACCGTATCTTCATCATTGAGGAAGGCACGAACTAAAGTGGGAATAGCTTGAGGATCGGCGATTAAAGTTAATGTTTTAGCACAGGCTCCCCTGACAACGGGGTTGGGGTGATTTGCCAAAGCTGCCATTAACACGGGAGTTGCAGGTTCGCCAATTTCTCCCAAGGTTTCCGCAATTCTCAACCGGGTTATTTCCCGAGAATCGGCGAAACTCTCCACCATCTGCTGCATCAACTCCTGATCATTGTAGTCAAAGGTATGTAGCGTGATTTGTTCTGTGACTGTTTCAATTAAAGCATCTGTTTGGGCTTGTATCTGCAAGATTGCTTCATTCCCAGCTTGAGTATCGGAGTTGAGCGTATTACTCATTATTAATTACCTATCACCTTCGACTGAGAATTATGAGATTAATTGGATTACTCTGAATTTATTGATTCTTCTGTTGCTGACGCAACCCTTCGAGAATACTGTCAATTTTATTCAGCTCTGGTTCTAGTTGAGCCATAACTGCTGACCTTGTCAACTTCGCTTTTTTCCCCGCTTCCATTGTGTCATTAACTAGGCGTTGGCGATATAATTCAAATTCAGCAATCACTTCTGTTAATTCTTCATTGGTTGCCTGTTCTGTTGTGGTCATTTCTGAAGGTTCACTCATATTTTCTCCTGCAACATCTATCAATAATTTATAGACAATTTATAAAATGCCCATATTTACGATCTTCTCAGATTGGGTTACTCCCTGGCAAATTTTTATGATATTGATTTTTGTAAAAAATTATTACCATCTAGTTGAAGTTAGTCAGAGGCAGAGGAGCAGGGGAGTAGGGGAGCAGGGAGCAGGGGGAGTGTGGGAAGATGGGGAAGAGAGGGAAAGAGAGAAAGAGGGAAAGAGGGAAAGGCAAAAAGCTTATTACTTCTTGATTCTTCCGACACTTCCGACACTCCCCACACTTCCCACCCTGCAAGACTTATTAAGACTTAACTGCTACGAGCACCTTTTCCCCCTGCTTCTTATGATCAAGGGGTGGGGGCACACTCTCCCAATACCACATCATATTGTAGAGTTCTTTACATACCTTTCTTTATTTGAGCTTGACAACTGTAACTTTATATACTAGTAAAGAGAAAAAGTCTTTCTTTGTTCAGTACATTTTCTGTTAATTCACAGGTTATATTAAACACGGAGCTAGATAACTATTTTACCTTCCTATTTTTTTAAGCCTTAATATATAACCAACTAATTTAAATATGTCAGTGTCTCAAACCAGTCACGGTGAAACTACGGATTTAATTATGGGTGTTCCCCATGCGAAAAATAGAGAGTTGCCACCAACTTCTACCTCTGGAGGCACTATCACCCAACAAAAAGGGACTATTTCCTCTTTTTTAGCACCTCTAACTCCAGATACTTTTAAGCAGGTTGTTAAGGATGTAGAGCAAAAATTACAAATTGTCAATCAAACCCTGTCAATGCTAGATTCTCAGGGATTTGAGAGCATTTTGCAAGAAATGTTGCAGTCCATAACCTTGAAAACTGGAGAGTTACTGGGAGCAGATAGGACAACAATATTTTTATTGGATGAAGACAAACAACAACTATGGTCAATTGTAGCCGGTGGAGAGGGCGATCGCTCTCTGGAAATTCGCATTCCATCTGATAAGGGGATTGCTGGGGAGGTAGCAACCCAGAAGCTAACTATTAATATCCCTGTGGATTTTTATGACGATCCCCGTTCCTATTTCGCCCAAGAGCAGGAAAGGATTAATGGCTATCGGACTTACTCCATGTTGGCTTTGCCTTTATTGAATGGGGAAGGGAAATTGGTGGCTGTGGTACAGTTGTTGAATAAGTTAAATCCTGGCTCCATGCCAGATAAACCCCTAGAAGAAAGAATTGATACTCAGGGATTCAACAATACTGATGAGGAATTATTTCAGGAATTTGCACCTTCCATTCGCTTAATTTTAGAATCATCGCGCTCCTTTTATGTGGCTACCCAAAAACAAAGAGCAGCAGCAGCGTTGATGAAAGCGATTAAATCCTTATCTCAAAGTAGCCTGGACTTGGAAGATACTCTCAAGCGGGTGATGGATGAGGCAAAGGAATTAATGAATGCCGATCGCAGTACACTATGGTTAATAGATAGCGATCATCAGGAATTATGGACTAAAATTACTCAAAATGATGGTTCGCGTAAAGAGTTACGAGTCCCTATAGGTAAGGGTTTTGTGGGTCAGGTAGCCAATTCTCAAACAACCTTGAATATTGGTTTTGATCTATACGACCATGCGGATTCTGACACTGCCAAACAAATTGATAAACAAAATGGCTATCGTACCTGTAGTTTATTATGTATGCCGGTTTTCAATGCCGATCAGGAATTAATTGGCATTACCCAACTGGTAAATAAAAGGAAAAAAGGGAATTTCTCTAACTATAACCCTGCTGATTGGCCAAAAGCTCCCGAATGCTTTCAAGCTAGTTTTGATCGCAATGACGAGGAGTTTATGGAAGCTTTCAATATCCAAGCTGGGGTTGCTTTACAAAATGCTAAATTGTTTGCCACTGTTAAGCAACAGGAGCAAATGCAGAGAGACATTCTCCGTAGCCTTGCTAATGGGGTTATTTCTACTGATAAAACAGGTTATGTAGTTGCTGCTAATGAAAGTGCGAAAAGTTTGCTAGGTTTGTCCTCCCAAGAACGTTTAGAAGGACAATTAATTAGTAATCTGATCCACATTAAAGAAGGTAATTTTAGTCAGTGGTGTACAGATGCTTTAAAAGCAGATGAATCAACATGCCACGAACAATATTATCCTGATCGCACTCTTTTATCTAACACTGAAGAACAGCGCAGTATTAACTTATCTATTAATACCATTGCTGATGCTAGGGACCAAACCCAGGTACGGGGAGCATTGGTGGTTATGGATGATATTAGTGATGAAAAGCGGCTGAAAAGCACCATGTACCGCTACATGACCCAGGAATTAGCAGAAGAACTATTGAAACTAGATGATGCTAAACTAGGTGGCGATCGCAAGGAAGTTTCCATTTTATTCTCAGATATTCGTGGCTATACCACCTTGACAGAGAACCTAGAAGCAGAAGAGGTGGTGGGTATGCTCAATGAATATTTTGAGTCTATGGTGGAGGCTGTCTTTCAATATAAAGGTACTTTAGATAAATACATTGGCGATGCCATCATGGCTGTATTTGGCTCTCCCCTACCCTTAGAAGAACATGCTTGGATGGCTGTGCAGTCATCCTTAGAAATGCGCCATCGTCTACAAGAATTTAATGCCCGTCGCCATGTAGAAAATAAGACCCCCATTAAAATTGGTATGGGGATTAATTCTGATGTTGTCATTAGTGGCAATATTGGTTCCAGCAAACGTATGGAATTTACTGCCATTGGTGATGGAGTAAATCTAAGTTCTCGTTTAGAAAGTGTCAGTAAGCAGTATGGTAGTGATATAGTTATCAGTGATAAAACTTACTTCCATTGTCAAAATTATGTTTGGGCAAGGGAATTAGATTATATCCGTGTCAAAGGTAGGAATGAGCCGGTAGGAATTTATGAATTATTAGGTTTACGCTCCGATTCCATTAGCAGTGAAAAAATGCAGGTAATTGAGCATTACCAACAAGGACGTAAGCATTACTTAAATTGTGACTTTCATCGGGCTCAGGCAGATTTTGATAAAATAGTCGCAATTGATAAAAGCGATCGCCCTGCCCTCTTACATTTACAGCGCTGTCAGTATTGGTTACAAAATCCACCCACTGACAAAACTTGGGATGATGGTGTATGGACATTTAAGGATAAGTAAGCATTATTAGCGGAAAATGTCAATCCAAAATCCAAAATTATTTGACTTGACGAGAAAAAGAAACTGCCTTATTCTATAAAAGTTTGCCGGTGAGAACATCATCGTTAAAACTTAATCTTGTCAATGCCGGCATGGCTCAGTGGTAGAGCAACCGCCTTGTAAGCGGTAGGTCATCGGTTCGAATCCGTTTGCCGGCTTTAACTATTGAAAACTATATATACCAACCAAACCCAGTCCCAACAATTATTTTGACTGGATTTTAATTCGCTACGCGGGAAGTAAGAAAGAAGCAGTCAGTTAAATTATTTGCCTTTTATAGCAATGGACATATCGGTTAGGACAATATTGTTCTACTCAAAAACTGTCAACCACCAACTAACAACTAACAACTATCAACTGAAAAAATCCTGTGGTGGGGCTAAGGAACTCTTAACGGGGAAATATTAACAGTTTTACCCCTATTTTTTCCA
>NZ_FYBH01000265.1 GCF_900185595.1 Calothrix rhizosoleniae SC01 | reverse complement strand
GAGGGTTAAGCTGGGTATAGCCCGATAAATTCATACCTGGATTCAGCGACGCCATTAATTCCAGTTTTAGACCGGATATTCTGTAGAAAAAGATACAAATTTACGATTTTTTTAATCTTTAGGATGTTATCAGTGTGTCAAAATCAGGTTTTGTGAGATAGGGTTAGCATAATACGTCAGCTATATTTGACCTAAGTTAATTGGCACAGTAAGGAGTAACCATGACAACCCCACAAGAAATTCTCAATATGATTGGGGACGACAAGATCAAAATGGTCGACCTCAAATTCATCGATATGCCAGGAACTTGGCAACACTTGACGGTGTATCACAATCAAATCGATGAGAGTTCTTTTACAGACGGCGTACCTTTCGACGGTTCTAGTATCCGGGGTTGGAAAGCTATTAACGAATCTGACATGACAATGGTGATCGATCCCAACACTGCTTGGGTCGATCCTTTCATGAAAGAGCCAACTCTCAGTGTTATTTGTTACATTAAAGAACCTCGTACTGGTGAGCCTTATAACCGTTGTCCCAGGGTAATTGCCCAGAAAGCCATAGATTATTTAGTTGCTTCTGGGGTTGGTGATACAGCGTTCTTCGGCCCAGAAGCTGAGTTTTTTATCTTTGATGATGTTCGCTTTGACCAAACCACAAATGCAGGTTATTACTATGTAGACTCAGTTGAAGGTCGTTGGAACTCTGGTAGAGAAGAAGGTCCTAACCTAGGTCATAAACCAGGCTATAAGGGAGGTTATTTCCCCGTTGCTCCCACGGATACCTTTCAAGATATTCGTACAGAAATGCTGTTGACAATGGCAGACTGTGGCGTACCCATTGAAAAACAGCACCATGAAGTAGCAACTGGTGGTCAGTGCGAATTGGGCTTCCGTTTTGGGAAAATGATTGAAGCTGCTGACTGGTTGATGACTTACAAATATGTGATCAAGAATGTCGCCAAGAAATATGGGCAGTCAGTTACATTTATGCCTAAGCCTATTTATGGTGACAATGGTTCTGGGATGCACACCCACCAATCTATCTGGAAAGATGGTCAACCCCTATTCGCTGGTGGTAAATATGCTGGTTTGAGTGAATCAGCTCTATACTATATCGGTGGTATTCTCAAGCACGCACCTGCACTATTGGCGCTCACCAACCCTTCCACCAACTCCTACAAACGCTTGGTACCTGGTTATGAAGCACCAGTAAACTTGGCTTATTCTCAGGGTAATCGCTCCGCTTCAGTGAGGATTCCTCTTTCTGGTGACAATCCCAAAGCTAAACGATTGGAATTCCGTTGTCCAGATGCTACTTGTAATCCTTACTTAGCATTTGCTGCTATGCTTTGCGCTGGCTTAGATGGAATTAAGAACAAAATCGATCCTGGCTCACCCTTGGACAAGAATATTTATGAACTTTCCCCAGAAGAACTAGGACTAATTCCTTCTACTCCTGCTTCTCTGGAGTTGGCTCTAGAAGCACTGGAGCAAGATCATAAATTCTTGACTGAACCTGGTGTGTTCACAGAAGACTTTATTGAAGCCTGGATTTCTTACAAGTTAGACACTGAAGTTAATCCCATGCGTCTCCGTCCCCATCCTTATGAGTTTTCTCTCTACTACGATGCTT
>NZ_FYBH01000182.1 GCF_900185595.1 Calothrix rhizosoleniae SC01 | reverse complement strand
ATTGTCTATGATTGCTATTTGCTTGACGAGGGAGCTGACTACACTGTTTGTTATTTTATGTGCTGCTCAGGGATTAGCTGTAGGTCCAGTGATGGCCTTACCTAATTATATTCTGTCTCCTGATAGTCGACACTTCGGAATAGGTATTTTCTATACTCTTTATTATTTAGGAGCAACAACCTTGCCCATGCTGGGAGGAGCGATATTAGATGTTACCGCAGAACTGGCTTCTGTAATAGTATTTAGTTCAATCTGCTTGTGTTTAACTCCCGTCTTTTGCTCTATGTCACTGCACACTTTAACAAGAGCAAAACGGTAGTGCAATAGAAAGTTGTGGGATACTGTGTATATAAAAAAACGGCGTTGCTGATTAAGGGGATGATTTTTATCTTATGCATGAGACGGAGTGCGGCTTCCCCAGATGAATCCGCATTCCGTCTTCCGTCTCTTGAGAACGGGGAAGCTTAAGGCGTACTATCAACAATCAAGTCTACATCTTCGTAGATATCTGCAATATTAAAATGCACATCAACACTAGCAAAATCAACTTTGTCACCTCGAACATAAGGAAAAAGTTCCCAACGCCCGTTTTCATTGCGACGGAAACAATCTACACTCATGACATCTTGAGAAATTAAGACATACTCTTTGAGGGTTTTTAATTGCCTGTAATCAGCAAATTTCTTACCTCGATCATAAGCTTCTGTCATATCAGAAAGTACTTCTACAATTAAACAAGGATAGCGTTTAAAGTATTTATACTCCTTATCCCTTGCATCTCCAGTCACTATCACATCGGGATAAAAATAACGATTAATTGATTCTATTTGTGTCTTCATATCTGCCATATAAACCCGATAACTTTTTCTTCGTAATTCACTCAGCAGCAATGAAGCTAAATTTAAAGTAATAGTCACGTGGGCATCGCTTCTAGTACTGGATATTTGATAAACTTGACCATCAAGATATTCATGTTTAATAATACTTAATTTCTCTGTTTCTAAGTATTCTTCTGGTGATATATAGTATTCGTTGTGGCTCAATACCATCTCGGGTTACAGGAAAATTAAGGGACTAATAAAACCATTCTATCTAAACCTAGTCCTGATGAAATGTTTGACAATTAATTTTTTATAAATCACAAAAGTAATTTAATATTTATGAGTTAAAAACATAACTAATAAATATTTGCTATGTCAGAAAATAAGTCAGAATAATTACATAAAATTTTGTAAAATTGGCATAGCTGACTTAACTTTTATGTAAAATTATCCTTGCCAGGGTTTATGTTGCTGAAACCAAATCAACGTACCAAACTAGATGATACCGACGACAAACTGTTTTATGATTATCCCCGTTTCGTCACCCATGTAGACGAAGGATTTATTCAACAACTAACAAATTTATACCGCGATCGCTTACAACCAAACATACGCATTTTTGACATGATGAGTAGTTGGGTATCTCACCTACCAGAAGAAATGCAGTTTGCCCATGTGGAGGGACATGGACTGAATCCAGAAGAGTTAGCACGCAATCCCCGATTTAATCATTACTTTGTGCAAGACCTCAACGCTAATCCAAAATTACCTTTACCCGATGAGGACTTTGATGCTGTCCTCAATTGTGTGTCTATACAATATTTACAATATCCAGAGGCTGTATTTGCTGAAATTTACCGTATCCTGAAACCCGGTGGAATAGCGATCTTTAGTTTTTCTAATCGCATGTTTTATCAAAAAGCCATCCAAGCATGGCGAGATGCTTCGGAAACTAGTAGAGTTCAATTAGTCAAAGGCTATTTTGCATCGGTACCAGGATTCAGCAAACCAGAAATTATCGCTCGTCAATCTCCTGCTCCCACTTTCTTACAGTTATTGGGTATAGGAGGAGGGGATCCCTTTTATGCAGCGATCGCCCAGCGGTAATAGTACTCTGCTTTGCTGAGTATGAGAAGAGGGGGGAGTGTGGGGAGAAAATAACTTTTTCTTCTCACTATTAACCAGGCATAGTTACCTTGGTAGAGTACTAGTGTGTATTTTGACAAACGAAATCTGATCGAAAAGTAAATTTTCCCAGGGGACGACCTGAAAAACCCTGATAATTTCTATGAAGGTCACAAGATAAGCTTTTTCCTAGATTTGGTAAAGCATAAATTAGGAGATAAATATGGTTTCCCCCCGCACTCGTAAGATTTTCGCAGCTTTGCTGTTGTCAATTTTACTACTAACTACAGCTTGTACACCCAAAGAGCCTGGACGTTTTGACCAGGTACAACAGGAAAGTAGCCGTCAAAGAAGTGGTCAAGCAGTTTCCAAGCAAGCAACTCAAGGTAGTAATTTTAACAAAATATTTCCCAGCTCCTCAGGTGGTTATCAACGGGTATTTACCCAAGAGAAAAAAGGTTTTTCCCAAGCCAAACTGAAAAAGGATGGTAAAGATGTGGCTGTGTTGTCCATATCAGATACTATTAGTACTCCATCTACTGCTGCTAAATACTCTAATAGCGCTACAAAAATTGCAGGTTATCCAGCACGGGAAATTGGTAATACTCAAACTGCGATTTTAGTTAATAACCGCTACCAAGTAAAAATTTCTTCTCGTTCTCCATCATTCACAGCTAGCGATCGCCAAGATTGGATCCAGAAGTTTAAGTTGAGTAGTTTAGAGCGACTGAAGTAAATGGAAAAAAGCGAAAAAAGCGATCGCCAATAAAGAATAAATAGATAACAAAATCAGGAGATTATTGTGAGTAAAGCAATTTTTGAGTTGGTAGATGAATTACCAACTAGTGGTTTAACCATTTCCATGCTGAATGCATTAGATTTTGCTGCACCCGGTGAATGGGAAAATGTAGTTGGTTTTGTGAATACGATTAAACATGTCACTGGAGAAAGTGATGATGACTTAATTCAAGAAATTGGCGAGCGAGCTATTTATCTGTATAACGACCGTTCTCAGGGATACCAGAGAGCTATGTGGTTATACCAAACTGTGGATAGTACAGATAAGGCTCTAGCAGCAGCAGCTTTAGCAAATAAGGTGGGGGAAACTATCCCTCTTTTGGGCTTTTTAAACAAAGTCACTCCCAAGGCAGATAAAGCTCAAACTATTGATTTAACATTGAAATTAGTAGCTGAGTTAGTAGCTTTTTGCCAAATTAACGGTATTCCTGGAGATAGTATTGGGGATTTTGTGGCTTCTTTGGGAGAATACAGTGGTGAATCATTGATTCGCATGGTAGCTTTAGTTTGTGTTGATGGCTTAATACCCCTTGGTCCTGATTTTATTGACAAAGCTATATCCGGAATTAGTCAGACAAGTCCTCAGGAATTAGAACAAAATCCCACCTTTAGTAGTATGAAAGATGCCATTCCAGGTTCTAATTCTGGTAGTAAACTCGATTTTATTGGTCAAAGTTTTGATTCGGTAAAAGGCTGGATGGGTAATTTAGTTGCTAATAAAGACTTAAATCCACAAAATGTGTTAAACAACTTGCAAGGATTCATGCAAATTGCCGATGATAAGTTGGATTATGTTGCAGCATTTTTAGATATGTCAACTAATTACTGTCCGTTCGCTCATTTTTGAACCGAAAATTTAATTAAGCCTTACAAAGCTTATGATCTAGGATATGCCGTCAATTCAGGCATTTTTGGCTCTTACAAGGTTTTAGCCATTTTTATGATTTAGACCTCCCTACGTCTTAAATAGGCGCTTCTGGAGGCTTTTTATTAAAGTTTCAAATATTACTTCTAAATAACCGCTTACTTAGGAATCGCCTTTTTCCTTTTAAATTAAGGCTTTAATTCAACTTAGAGTTTCAAAATAAGCGAACGCCGAGTAATTACTACGAACATACAGGTACACAAACCCTAGCACGGCGATTAATTGAACGTGCGGTGGCAGAAATTTAGCCTAGAGCACCGATTCAGTAATGCCAAAATTCCTAGGGTGAGAGAGTGAGAGAGTGAGAGAGTGAGAGGGAAAGAGAGAAAGAGGGAAAGAGGGTAATTTATACTCATCTTTCCATCACTCCATCACTCCCTCACTCCCCACACTCCCCACACTCCCCACACTCCCCACACTCTATCTGGGTAACACTTGTTGTAATTCTGCAATCAGGCGATCGACATTTTCCTGGCGACTGTTGAAACCCATCAATCCAATACGCCAAACTTTACCACCAAGTTCCCCTAAACCACCACCAATCTCAATACCCCGTTCTAAGAGTAACTGTTTAGCGATCGCTTTTCCATCTACTCCTTCAGGAATGCGGACTGTTGTTAGGGTAGGTAGGCGAAACTCTTTTTCTACATGGAGAGTCAATCCTAAATCTTCCAACCTTTGCCAAAGGTACTCCACATTGGTTCGGTGACGCTGCCAGCAATTTTCTATACCTTCTTCGGCAATTAAACGTAGTGATTCCCGCAGTGCATAATACAAGTTAATCGGTGCAGTATGGTGATAAGCTCGTTCACCTCCCCAATACTTACCTAACAAATTCATATCTAGATACCAATTAGCCACCTTTGTTTGACGGCGTTGCAACTTCTCCATTGCTCTAGGACTCATGGTAAATGGAGAAGCACCAGGAGGACAGCACAGTCCTTTTTGACTGCAACTATAAGCTAAATCCACACCCCACTCATCCAAGAATAGGGGTACACCACCCAAACTAGTTACCGTATCTATCAATAGTAAACAGTCAAACTCCCGGCATAAATCTCCCACACCTTCTAATGATTGGCGGGCACCAGTGGAGGTTTCTGCATGAACTAAAGCCAAAATTGCCGGACGGTGGGTTTCCATCGCTGTACGCAATTCATCTAAGTTGAATACCTGTCCCCAAGGCTTAGTAATGGTACGCACATCACCACCATATCTACCAGCCATATCCACTAAGCGATTACCAAAATAACCCACTACTCCTACTAGAACCACATCACCAGGCTCTACAGAGTTAGCAATGGTAGCTTCCATAGCTGCGGTACCCGTACCACTTACAGCAATGGTGTGGGGATTTTCTGTTTGCCAAGTGTAACGTAATAGGGACTGAATCTCATCCATCAGTTCTAAGAAAGCGGGATCAAGATGTCCTACAGGAGTGGTATTCATTGCCTGAAGGACTGTAGGATGAGAATTTGCAGGTCCTGGTCCCATTAATAAGCGTTCAGGAATATTCAAAGGGGCGAGGTTTTGGCGTTGACTTTGATTGATAGAGATTGTTTGGGTCATTATTCTTTATCAGCTGTTGATGTAGGAATAATTTTAAGTTTATTAGTGCGGCAGTGCCCATGTTTTTGATCTATTTTTCACTAAAGAAAATTTTATATCCCACATTCCGTAGGTTACATTTACAAGCTTATTATTTTTATAAACTGGATATAACAAGGCTTTCAGCCATTAAGTAAATATGGGTGCACAAGAGCGATACTCACAAAGGTAGCCGCACTGCGAGTGAGAATGGGAGCAGTAGTTGATAATGGTCTCAATAAATCATGGTATTGAAACGGCAAATCAATCTTATATCAACTTATAAAGATATACAGTTCAGGTGTTATTCCGTAAAGATAAGGCAACAAAAACTAAGCTTGTAAAGGTAGGTTAATGGTTTCTGCGGATTCACCTGAAC
>NZ_FYBH01000001.1 GCF_900185595.1 Calothrix rhizosoleniae SC01 | reverse complement strand
AGTTTCTGACCAAACCAATTTATCTGTAGAAGCAGGTAGTAAATCTCCTTTTAGTAGCAGATATTGGGCTCCTTTAGCTTTAAAGCTGCTTTACCCTTGGGCTGATGTTAGAATAGCTCCTTCTATTGGTGTAGCTCAAGATCTAGTGAATATAACTGGTTTACCAAGGTCGAAATTTCAGGTAATTTATAACCCAGTAATCAATCCTGAAATCTGGGAAAAAGCCAAACAGCCTGTAGATCATCCCTGGTTTGCTCCAGGAGAATTACCCGTGATTTTGGCGGCGGGAAGATTAGAAAAGCAAAAGGATTTCCCGACTTTGATTAAGGCTTTTGCTCAAGTCAAACAAGTGCAACCATGTCGGTTGGTAATTTTTGGTGTAGGTTCCGAACAATCTCAGTTGGAAGCTCTAGTAAGTGAATTAGGCTTAGAAAATGATGTAGCTTTACCTGGATTTGTGAAAAATCCCTATGCTTACGTTACTAAATCAGCAATGCTAGCTTTATCTTCAGCTTGGGAAGGTTTGCCAACCTTTTTGATTGAGACTATGGCTTTGGGAATCCCTGTAGTTTCTACTGACTGCCCGAGTGGTCCAGCAGAAATTCTAGATAATGGTAAATATGGCGAACTAGTACCAGTTGATGACTCGGAAGCTCTGGCATCAGCAATGTTGAATATATTGTCTGGTGAACACAAATCTGTTTCTGCTGATTGGCTAGAACAATTTACCGTAGAAAAAGCTGCGGAAAAATATCTAGATATTTTGGAGATCAATAATTTTAATTAATAATACAAATGAAAAAAATTGCCCTAATTATTGCCTATTTTGGTCAATGGCCAACCTGGTTTCCTGCTTTTTTAGAATCCTGTAAATACAACTCTGGAATTGACTGGATTGTATTTACTGATTGCGAGATACCTGATGTTTCCCTGAACAATGTCAAATTTGTACCATTTACCATTGAGGATTTTAACTTATTAGCTTCCCAAAAATTAGGTTTTGAAGTTAATTTACCATTTGTCTATAAAATGTGTGATTTCAAACCTACATATGGCGTTGTCTTTGAAGACTATATCAAAGACTATGACTTTTGGGGACATTGTGATCTTGATATAGTCTGGGGAGATATTCGTAAATTCATCAATGATGAAATTCTTAGTCAATACGAAATAGTATCAGCAGGTAAAGAAACAATATCTGGTCATTTTTGCCTTTATCTCAACAATAATAAGATTAATCAACTGTTTACTAAATGTCTTTATTACCAAGCTCAATTACTATCGTCAGAACATACGTGTTTTGATGAATCAGCTATGACTAATTTAGTAAAATCGTTATCACAAAGAGGTGAGGTATCAGTTTTTTGGCCCCAGTGGTTAGTTAATTATCCTAATTTATATAAGCCAATGCTTGCCGCACGTCTGGGACTACATACAAATCGCTGGCGTTGGGACTCAGGAAAGCTATACAATCAAAATCAAGAAGTCATGTACATGCATTTCATGACATGGAAAAAGAGTTTAACAAACTGCTATCTGAACTATCAAAATAGCCCGAAATCATTTTATATATCGTACTCACACATTGGATTAACTAAATCTGATAAACCACCATTAGCAGCCCAATTCTCTTCCTTGCTAGCTTTAACTAAAACATTACTTACCTTTGATTACAATGTTTGGCATCGCCGGATAAACTACTACATAATCGACAAGATTTGGCAGCAACTCAAGCAATCATCAAAAGCCCAGTCTGACTACTTACATAGTCCCAAGATTATAGATGTATAGGATTATTTTTTGAATACAGTACTAATGATCAAGACTATAAAACACGATTTACAACATATAAGCAAAAACCAGGCACGTAATCTGTTAAACATGATGTTTATCAGACCATTGAGAATGTCCAATTCTAAGTCTATGACATTGGATTGGGATGATGTGGAAGTGGCAAATAAATGGCTGTCTAATCGTTTATCTTGGCAAGATGCCACAGTCGTGTCTCAGTATGAAGCCGAATTTGCCCGTTGGAATGGCTCAAAATATGCCTTTGCTTTTATGGGTGGAAGAGTAGCACTCAGTGCATGTATTTATGCTCTGGATTTGCAGCCGGGAGATGAGGTAATTATGCCTGGTTACACCTGTGTTGTGGTTCCTAATGCATTTAAATGGGCTGGGGTGAAAATAGTTTATTGCGATATAGAACTAGATACCTATGGAGCAGATGTTACCCAGATAGAGAGTAAAATCACTCCCAAAACACGGGCAATTCTGTTACATCATCTTTATGGGATAGTTTGCCGCGATTATACAGCTATCATTGATTTGGCAAAACGGCATGGTTTAAAAGTGATTGAAGATTGTGCTCATACAACTGGAGCTGAGTATCAGGGGCGTAAGGTAGGTAACTGTGGCGATGTTGCCATTTATAGTAGTGAAAAATCTAAGATTTTTAACACTATTCAAGGTGGTGTTGCTGTTACCAATGATGATCGACTTGCAGCAAGAATTAAAGAATATTACGATCAAGCTCCCTATCCTGATGAAGTCTCGATTGAAGAACAGTTACGTAATGTACCCCTTGAATTTTACCAATTTAAACATCCCCAGTCTTGGTGGTTAGGGGATGTATACTACTTTTTAAATAAAGAGTATGCCATTTACAGCACTAGTAGGGAAGAAGAACAAGGAATTTGTCCAGCTCATTATGGTCGGAAAATGCCAGCACCGATTGCAGCCCTTGGACTCAATCAGTTGAAAAAAATTGACTACTATATCAAATGTAGGAGAGAAAATGCAAAAATTTGGCAACTTTGGTGTGAACAAAACGGATATAAACAGCCAGTTGTAATTGCAGGCTCGATTCCATCTTATTTATTCTATCCAGTTTTGGTTGAACCAGAGATCAAACAAAATATTAGATGGTGGGGATTCAAAAATTTTAATGCTACTGTTAGTGATTGGTTTACCAGTCATTTACACCCCGTTCCAGGGCACATACCAGGATGTAAAAATGCAGAAATTGCGATCAAGCAGTGCATTAACTTTCCTACTTTAAACCAGACGTGTAAATTTCCTGGTTCTTGATGTATCGCACTACGCACAAGTAATAAGTAATACCCGCACCCTAATTGCGTACTGCTATAAGCCTGAAACCTAACACATAATTTTTTATTTTTATTAGTATATAAAGGCACTAGGATGTCTCTAGATAATCCACATGTTCTTATTGTTGCGGAACATGCATCTTTAAAGTTTGGCGGTGAAGCAGCTTTGCCATGGCACTACTTTCATTTCCTGCGTAAGCGCGGTGTGGAAACCTGGCTTGTAGTTCATGACTGGACTCGTGATGAACTCAAGTCCTTTTTTCAGGATGATTTTGATCGCATTTACTTGGTACCCGATCCTTATTGGCTGCGGGTTATAGGTGGATTTGAGAGATTTCTCCCCAGCAGAGTCGCCAATTTTACTGTTAAGTTATTTGTGCGGCTCATGGCCCAGATCCTATATCAGGGTCCCATCATTAAGCAAGTGATACGGGAGCAAAAGATTGACATTATCCATCAACCCATACCTGTTTCTCCTAAAGAGCCATCAATGATTTTTGGCATGGGTGTACCAGCT
>NZ_FYBH01000363.1 GCF_900185595.1 Calothrix rhizosoleniae SC01 | reverse complement strand
CAGCTCAAGTCGCCACAGACGAAATTGAAGATGGGGCATGTAGCCTTACCAAAGAAGGACAACAAAAAACTGAAAAAATAGCCAAAAGATTATTAGACTTGGGTTTACACTTTGAGCTCATCGCCACCAGTCCCTTAGTCAGAGCGCGACAAACTGCGGAAATCCTCAAAGGAGTGGGACTGAGTTCCCAGATAGAAGAATGTAAATATCTGGCTCCCGATGGTGATATTTTTAATTGGTTAAAGAACTGGTTAGAACCCAAAAAATATTCTCCAAATACTCAAATAGCTCTGGTTGGACATGAGCCATGTTTGAGTAGCTGGGCAGAAATTCTCATCTGGGGAGAAGCTAGAGCCAGGTTAATTCTGAAAAAAGCAGGTATGATCGGAATAACGCTACCAGAAACAAGTTCTCCCTTGGGTCACAGTCAGATGTTTTGGTTGACACCACCCAAGTACTTGCTTTAACAGGTTTCCGATAATTCTGACAGAATTTGTGCAATTACGGATACTGTTATGGTAGCAATGGTTTCTGGTAATTGAAACTCAACAAATCTTACAAAAGCAGATGGTGTTGCCATGATGGTGTGCGAATATAAGCCTGGTTTGGAGGGCATTCCTGCCGCCCAATCAAGTATCAGTAATGTTAACGGGCTAGATGGAATATTAGAATACCGTGGCATCCGCATTGAAGAATTGGCAGAGAAAAGTACATTTTTGGAAACGGCTTACCTGCTGATCTGGGGTGAGTTGCCTTCGACAGAAGAATTAGCAAAGTTTGAGGATGACGTATATCACCATAGACGGATCAAATACCGCATCCGGGACATGATGAAATGCTTCCCAGAAAGTGGTCATCCGATGGATGCTCTACAAGCCTCAGCAGCCGCTTTAGGTTTGTTTTATTCCCAGCGTGACTTACGTAACCCTGTTTACATTCGTAAAGCAGTGGTGCAGCTCATAGCCACAATTCCGACTATGGTAGCAGCTTTCCAACTAATGCGGAAAGGTAATGATCCTGTCAAACCTCGTGATGACTTAAACTATGCTGCCAACTTCTTGTATATGCTCACCGAGAAGGAACCAGATCCACTGGCGGCAAGAATTTTTGATGTTTGCTTGATTCTTCATGCCGAACATACAATGAATGCCTCCACCTTCAGCGCCAGAGTCACAGGTTCTACCCTCACAGACCCTTATGCCATAGTTGCTAGCGCCGTAGGAACCCTAGGAGGACCTTTACATGGCGGAGCTAATGAAGAAGTAATTGGTATGCTCGAAGAAATTGGCTCAGTCGAAAATGTCCGCCCCTATGTAGAGGATTTAATCGCCCGGAAAGCCAAAATTATGGGGTTTGGTCATCGAGTTTACAAGGTCAAAGATCCAAGAGCCAAAATACTGCAAAATCTCGCCGAACAACTATTCTCCAAATTTGGTCAGGACAAATACTATGATATTGCCCAGGAAATGGAGCGGGTGGTAGGAGAAAAACTTGGTCATAAAGGTGTTTATGCTAATGTTGACTTTTACTCCGGTTTGGTGTACAGAAAATTGGGCATTACCACAGATTTATTTACACCAATTTTTGCGATCGCTCGTGTAGCGGGTTGGTTAGCACATTGGAAAGAACAGCTAGCAGAAAACCGGATTTTCCGTCCTACCCAAATTTACAAAGGTCTTCATGACCAACCCTATACCCCGATTGAGAAGAGATAGGGGAGAGTGGGGAGTGTGAGGGTGTGGAGAGTGAGAGAGTGATGGAGTGATGGTTGATGGTTGGGAGTTAAGATTTTTTATCTTTCACTCTTTCCCTCTTTCCCTCTTCCCCACCTTCCCTCCTCTTCAATAGGGAATCTCAATTAACACTATAAGTAGAAATTCCCATCCGGGACATGAGGCAAAAACCATCCAAGGATATACTAGGCATGGGAATTGCACAGAATCTTAAGTTTTGCCTGGTTTAGGCGGAGATATTGATGGGTGAATTTACATTTATTAACTAAGTAGATAGTTCACTTAAGATAAAGGATGTAGATACCAACAAAGGACAATTTTTGGTCAACGCCAATGAAATAAACCACGTGTAATTACCTTTATCTTGTCAACTACTCTACCTCTAGGAACAACTATCAATGCATTGATGCCCTATATTACTAACTAACAACTAACAACTAGCAACTAACAACTAACAACTAACCTCACCCTATAGCCTTCTGTTGACTTAAAGAATGGGAAAACATGAATCCAGGAATTGATCTGCAAGGAACATTTATTAAATCCCTGATAAATTTGGGATTACCAACTGGTACAGCCAAAGCTATCTGGATGCCATTACCGATGATTCTCATGGTTATTGGTGCCACGGTAGGGGTACTAACCTGTGTTTGGCTAGAACGGAAAATTTCAGCAGCAGCACAGCAGCGGATTGGTCCTGAATACATTGGTCCTTTGGGGTTGCTGGCTCCTGTCGCAGACGGAATCAAGTTGGTATTTAAGGAAGATATTGTACCAGCAAAATCAGATCCCTTTTTATTTACCCTTGGGCCGATCCTAGTTGTCCTACCAGTATTTTTGTCTTACTTAATTTTGCCCTTTGGACAAAATTTAGTGATTACAAATATAGGTATGGGGGTCTTTTTGTGGATTGCCTTATCTAGCATTCAACCCATTGGTTTATTAATGGCTGGATATGCTTCCAATAACAAATATTCCCTATTGGGTGGTTTGCGAGCCGCAGCCCAATCAATTAGCTATGAGATTCCTTTAGCATTGGCAGTCTTAGCGATTGTGATGATGTCTAATAGTCTCAGTACCGTAGACATTGTGAATCAGCAATCTGGTTATGGCATTCTTGGCTGGAATGTGTGGCGACAACCAGTGGGATTTATGATTTTTTGGATCGCAGCCCTGGCGGAATGCGAACGTATGCCTTTTGACTTACCAGAAGCAGAAGAAGAACTAGTAGCAGGTTATCAAACTGAATACTCAGGCATGAAATTTGCCTTATTCTATTTAAGTTCCTATGTCAACCTAGTTCTTTCTGCCCTGCTAGTATCGATTTTGTATTTGGGCGGTTGGGATTTTCCGATTCCGATCCATCTCCTTGGGGATTGGTTGGGAGTCAGTGAAACTAATCCAGTACTACAAGTGGTGACTGCTTCTTTAGGAATCACCATGACTGTACTCAAAGCTTACTTTCTTGTCTTCCTAGCTATTCTTTTGCGTTGGACAGTGCCTCGGGTTCGCATTGACCAATTACTAGATTTAGGATGGAAGTTTTTACTACCAATTGGTTTGGTGAATTTACTGTTAACCGCAGCTCTCAAGCTAGCATTTCCCGTCGCCTTTGGTGGATAGAAGAATTTTAAATTGGAGATTTTAGATTTTGGATTCATCCTGAAATCTAAAATCCAACATCTAAAATCCAAAATCCAAAATTGATTAAAGAGAGAGAGACAATGTTAAACTTCCTCAAACAAGTTGGTGATTATGCCAAAGAAACGGTACAAGCAGCCCGCTATATTGGTCAAGGGCTATCTGTAACCTTCGAGCACATGCAGCGCCGTCCAGTTACCGTCCAGTACCCTTACGAAAAACTAATTCCCAGCGAAAGATTTCGGGGTCGAATTCACTACGAATTTGACAAATGCATCGCTTGTGAAGTTTGCGTTCGCGTATGCCCCATTAATCTACCAGTAGTAGACTGGGAATTTGATAAAGCCAGTAAAAAGAAAAAACTCAAGCACTATAGTATTGATTTTGGAGTTTGTATCTTCTGCGGTAACTGTGTGGAATATTGCCCCACAAATTGTCTATCAATGACAGAAGATTATGAACTAGCAGCTTATGATCGTCATGAACTGAACTATGATAGTGTAGCCCTTGGTCGCTTGCCTTACAAAGTCACAGATGACCCGATGGTTACACCATTACGGGAACTAGTTTACCTACCTAAAGGCGTTATGGATCCCCACGATGTACCTGCAGACGCTCCCCGTGCAGGTAATCGTCCAGAAGACTTAATAGAACAAGAAAAATAAATGTACATGCTCCTTGGTTATTAGTTAAAAAATAAATAACAAAGGAAAATGACAAGTGACAAATGACAAAGGACTAAAAAAGTGGATTTAGCACAAGGAGTACAGTCGGTTTCGTTTGCCATCTTGGCAGTAATGATGATTGGAACAGCACTAGGGGTAGTGTTAACTTCCAGCATTGTCTACTCCGCTTTTTTGCTAGGGGGAGTATTTATTAGCATCGCAGGAATGTACCTACTACTGAATGCTGATTTTGTCGCTATGGCTCAGATATTAGTTTATGTGGGTGCCATTAATGTCCTAATTTTGTTTGCCATTATGTTGGTAAACAAGCGCCAAGAATTTGTCGCTTTACCAACAACTTGGATACGCAAAATTTTAACTGCATTGGTGAGTGTGGGATTATTTGCCCTATTAAGTACGATGGTATTGGCAACCCCTTGGTCCCATTCCTCTGCTACCCCCGTAAATAATTCTGTAGTTTTAATTGGTGAGCATTTTTTCAGTGACTTTTTGCTGCCCTTTGAATTAGCATCTGTATTGTTATTAATGGCAATGGTGGGGGCAATTATTCTAGCTCGCCGTGAATATATTCCAGATTCCGAACTATCTGCGGAATCCTCATCTAGCGTTTTGCAATTGCCAGAACGTCCTCGAGAGTTAATTTCAGCCGGAAGTGAACAAGAGTAAGGGAATAGCTAGCAACAATAATTGGGAATCCTGGTCATTGCAAAGCCAGGAGAGTTCAATCATTGCTTACCTAGCAATAATCTTTGTGGAGGAAAACCAAAATTTATGCAACTTGAGTACTTTTTATTACTAGCTGCTGCTTTATTTTGCATTGGCATTTATGGCTTGATTACTAGCCGCAATGCAGTCAGAGTGTTAATGTCAATCGAGTTGCTGTTGAATGCTGTGAACTTAAATTTAATGGCATTTTCCAACTACCTAGATCCTCAAGCAATTAAAGGTCAGGTATTTACAGTGTTTGTCATCGCCATAGCAGCGGCTGAAGCAGCAGTTGGTTTAGCGATTGTACTAGCAATTTATCGCAACCGCGATACCGTTGATATGGAGCAGTTCAATCTCCTCAAGTGGTAATATTGTGGACCTAAAGCAGGTAATTATTGCTTATAAGGCAACAGACTCCCAAAGCAAACGTTGGGCCGAAATCTGTGCCAAACAATTAGAAAATCGTCAATGCCAGGTATTAATGGGTCCTAGTGGAGCAAAAGATAATCCTTATCCGGTGTTTTTGGCTTCCGCAGGACAACCAATTGACCTGGCTTTAGTTCTTGGTGGTGATGGCACTGTTTTGACTGGTGCTAGACATTTAGCCCCAGCTGGCGTTCCTATTTTGGGAGTAAATGTAGGGGGTCATCTGGGGTTTTTAACCGAATCTGTGGAAGAGTTTCAAGATACAGAGAAAGTCTGGGATCGTTTGTTTGAGGATCGCTATGCCATTCAGCGACGGATGATGTTACAGGCATCAGTGTTTGAAGGTCAAGGCTCAAATTGGGAGCCAGTGAGCGAGCGATATTTGTGTTTGAATGAAATGTGTGTCAAACCAGCTTCTGCCGATCGCATGATTACCTCCATTCTGGAAATGGCAATTGATGGTGAGGTGGTGGATCAATATGTAGGAGATGGGTTAATTGTTTCCACACCTACGGGTTCTACTGGTTACACGGTGTCTGCTTGTGGTCCGATTATGCATGATGGGATGGAAGCCATTAACATCACTCCAATTTGTCCCATGAGTCTTTCTAGCCGACCCCTAATTCTACCTCCTGGTGCCGTGGTAAATATTTGGCCCTTGGGAGATTATGATTTGAGTACTAAGCTGTGGATGGATGGGGTGTTGGCGACTTCAATTTGGCCTGGACATCGAGTTGATATTAGAATGGCAGATTGTCGAGCCAAATTTATTATTTTACGGGAGAATAATTCCTACTATCAAACCCTGCGAGAAAAGTTATTGTGGGCTGGAACCAGGGTACGCTACAGCAATAATCAGGGAAATGGCAATAATCGGGGAAATTAATTGGTTTTTGGCACCTACCTAGAGAATAAATTCAGTAATCGAGAGCAATTATCAATCCTGTGGGAGAGGGGAGTGTGGGAAATGTGGGAAATGTGGGAAGTGTGGGGAGACTAAAAAAGTAATAAGCTTTCAAGTTCCTAAAGTTCATCCAGATCCGCACCTAACTGTCGCAGCTTTTCCAATAATCGTAATTTTTCTAACCTTTCGTTTTCAGCTTGTTGACGTTCATGCTGCAGAGCCTGTTCCATTTGCGCTGACCTTTGGCGTTCCTGTTCAGCCCGTTGGCTTTCCTGGTTAGCCCGTTGGCTTTCCTGATCAGCACGTTGTCGTTCTCCCTCCAATTGTTCTTCCAGTCGCCGAATTAATTCTTGAGATAATGGATAAGGTTTACCCTCCCCATCATGCCGTGCCAATCATTCTCGCCTAATTCCCCCTAATTCTCCTCGTACTCGTCCAATTCCCAATTCAATCTCAGGTATCCAAAAGGGTTCTCCCTTTTGTAATTGATATTCTCCTTCTACTAGCTTGTAAATTTCCAAGGGTTCATGTTTGTTTCTCTTACTGTATTCAGGGTTGTAAATAATGTAGTATTTAGCTCCCAAAAGGGCATAGTCAGCCATCTTACCGCCATATTCCTGACCATAAGTTTTAGAAACAAACTCCAAAACTAGAATGGGGATAATCTCGTTTTCTTCTTGGAGAACATAGCTCAGACGACCCTTCCCTTCCCTTTTGTGGCGTTGTACTCCTACACTTAAAAAGCCGTCAGGTATTACTGCTGGAGTGCGTTTCCTTTGAGCTTCTCGGTCATAAATGCCCATGTCAACACCAAAGAACCAATATTGTCGCTCGCCCCAGATTTGTTCAAGCATGGCTAGCAACCAGTTGGGAATGGTGTTTTGATTTTCGTTATCCACGGGGGTGTCGTCGGAGCAAGGGAGTTCTTCTGAGGTGGGAAGTTGCCGTTCAGGGTCAACAAGATAAGATGACATGACATAATCCCCCAAGGTTTTAGGACTGCTATTATGTTAGCTCTAAACTTCCCCGAACAAATATATCATGGGAGCTAAAATTGAGAATTTCAGCTCCCATGAGTCTATTTTTCATCGCCCTCTTACCACCTCCACACATTCAAGACTACGTCAACCAAATTAAACAAAACTTTGCAGATGACTATGGCAGTAGCCATGCTCAAAAATCCCCACCACACATTACCCTACAACCACCCTTTGAATGGCAAGATGATAACTTGACGGTTCTAGAGTCATGCTTGCAAGGGTTTGTAGTCTCTAAGGATGTAGTACCAATTACTCTCAATGGTTTTGGTGCTTTTGTACCTCGCGTTATTTATATCCATGTGGAGAAAAGCTCAGAATTACTAGCTTTACAAATCGATTTAATGGCATATGTGGAGAAAAATCTAGGAATAGTTGATCAAGTATCTAAAACCCGTGCCTTTGCACCCCATATGACAGTTGCTTTTAGGGATTTAAGCAAGCAAAATTTTAAAGCCGCATGGCAAAAATATCAGCAAAGAGAGTTATATTTTGAATTTATCGGTGCTGAGTTAACTTTGTTACGCCATAATAAGAAACGCTGGCATATTCAATCTCAGTTTTCTTTAAATGAAAAAGAAGATGATATGCTTCCTAACTGATAACTGATAACTGATAACTGAAATGGCTGACCTCAACCTGAAGGCAGAACATAAATTATTTAACGGTAAACTCGGTTTTTACTCCCATTTATCTTCTTGCTGTAATGGTGAGATGCGCTTTTCTGTCTACCAACCACCCCAAACTAAATCACAAAATGTACCAATTCTTTACTTTCTTTCTGGGCTGACTTGTACGGAAGAAAATTTTATGGTGAAGGCTGGAGCCCAAAGATTTGCAGCAAAATATGGTTTGATGTTGGTTGTGCCCGATACTAGTCCTCGCAATACAGGTATTCCTGGAGAAGATGAGGAATGGGATATTGGTACGGGGGCTGGTTTTTATGTGGATGCAACCCAAAAGCCTTGGGTAACTCACTACCAAATGTATAGCTATGTTGTCCGAGAATTGCCTCAATTAATTGCGGCGAACTTCCCAGGAGAATCATCTAGACAAAGTATTTTTGGTCATTCTATGGGGGGACATGGGGCACTGGTTTGTGCTTTACGCAATCCCCAGCAGTATAAATCTGTGTCAGCTTTTGCTCCTATTGTTGCACCCACACACAGCTCTTGGGGAGAAAAAATTTTGAGCCGTTATTTGGGTGAAGATAGAGAAAAATGGCGTGCTTATGATGCGAGCGAATTAATTCGTCTAGAAAAATTCCATAGTCCAATTTTAATTGACCAAGGTACTACGGATGAATTTCTCGCCCAACAGCTATTACCAACATTGTTTGAGCAAGCCTGTGAACAAGTAAATCAACCTTTGACCTTAAGGTATCAAGAAGGCTATGATCATAGCTACTACTTTATCAACACCTTTATAGAAGATCATATTCGTCATCATGCGATCGCACTACTTGGATAGTTAAATGAGCTACATGTACTAACGATATTTATACTGATGAATGACGACGAATTCTAAAAATCCAAAATCCAAAATGATATTAGTGGGGATCTGAATACCCACTAATTTGATCAAACTTGCCAATCTAGGGTAAGTCCGAGGCAGGAGGCAGGGGAGCAGGAAGCACGATAAAAATGGCATTCCCCCTACTTATTCTGGTCAAAAATCAACTACGTTGGAATTGGACTTCATTTAGATCTGGAGTCTCATAATATACTTGAAATTTTGTTTTTGCGACTTCAGTCTGTCTTGTTGGAGTTTGTACTTGTAGATGATGCTGCATTGCTTGCATTTGTAACATCATATTTTGAAGTTGTTTTTGTAACTCCTCAAATTCAGTATTTTCAGTTATTTGATTAGTTACTTTGTCTGTGTTTGGCGTTGTTTGGGCATAACCTGCAAATTCTTGGTTCGATGGATTTTGTGGGTTAGGGGAGCTGATTGAAGACATCTCATTTCCCGGAGGATGAATGGGAGATTGATATACTTGAGCAGGAGTTTGTGCTACCACAGGTTGAGAGACTGTGTCCCTAGGATTTAAACTAGGATTAAATGGTACTTCATCATCCAAGAAACCTCTTAACCCAGAGATTTGTAAACGAGATTCTGATAATTTTAGTTCTCTAATTAAGTCTTCTTTTTCTTGTAAGTGTTTTTCTAAATTAGATAACTTCTGTTCTGCGGCTAAAGATTTACGACTAGAATTGCGCCAGCCACTCATGGCTAACATAGAAATTCCTGCACCAAGACTAATTGCCGTGGCTCCTATGACATAGCCAATTGCTCCTTCCCTGAGTCTACCGTGGAAAAAAGGTTCTTGTTCTAGCTTAATTTCAATTAATTTATCTCCCAATAAACCAAGAGGGACAGTCATAGCAGAAAAAGCTGCCAAGGAAGCAAATACAGGTGGAATGAAAAATTTTTTCAGTGCAGATATAGCCATTTTTTACAGTTAAATAATTGTCCAGAGCTAAAAATAAACTGTGTCTATTTTAGAAATCTATAGTTCTGTCCCAGAATAGCCAATCAAGGGGGAGGAACATCAATCAGGTGACTACATATAGTCGAAATACCTAGGATGTTATTTAGATTTTAGAGATTGACTTGGAGCAAAATTACATATTTTGAATATGCATTTGTTTTACAAGACTATTACGGTGCTAATTTAATTTATAACTGGTGGTTCCTATTTTGTTTTGATATTGATGATAAATGGTTTGTTTAATACCTATATACAATTTATTCCTCATATTGATTTTATTCAATATCAAAGTGATAAAGTAATGGGGAAATTATTTAAATTTTTGGCAAATTTAAAGGTATTGTCAGTAATTTTATGGAAATACAAACTTGGTAAATTGGTTTTTCTATATATGAATCTAGATTAATTTTTTCTTCCCTATGCTTAGAAATCAGGAATCAGGAGGAAAAAATAAGTTTTAAGTTCAGCCTTTTTGCCTTGCCCAAACTGGGTTTAAGACCCCCAGTAAATCCTAGATTTATTGGTCTGAAATTACTGGAGGTCAGAATCTCCAAGAACATTAAGCCTTCTATCTTGAAAATAGGGGTTAGGTGTTAGGGGTTGGGGGATAGGGAAGAGTTATTTTCATCCTTGATGGTGAAAAATTTTTTCATCGGGACTGCCTTCTAGCTACTGCCTGCTTCAATAGTACTGAATGTAAGCAGATGAACTGGAGAAAGAGATTTTTTCAGGAATCCTAACATTGGCAACAAGGATGCTATATTAGTAAGTCTAGTAGTGTGTGTACATAATTAAAAGTCTTAACTGGAACCGACTGTGGCGAATTCAAAGTCTGCTCTCAAACGTGCTCAAATCGCGGAACGTAACCGATTGCGTAACAGAAACTACAATTCAGCAGTAAGAACGCTGATGAAAAAGTACTTTGTTGCTGTAGATGACTATAAAGCTAATCCTAGCCCGGAATTACAGCAAGAAGTGCTGACTCAAATGTCCGCGACTTACAGCAAAATTGATAAAGCAGTTAAGCGCGGTGTCTTTCATCCTAATAATGGAGCAAGAAAAAAATCAAGACTTGCAAAAAACTAAAGCAAGTTTCCGAAGCAGTTGTAGCAAAAGAGTGAATACCTATTAGACATTAGTCTTTTACCCTAAGGGCTAATGTCTAATGGTTGGTTAGCTATGTGATATTTGTAACTAAAAGAATGCAGCTGATCGATACCCACGTTCATCTTAATTTTGATACTTTTGAGCCAGATTTACTGGCTGTGCGATCGCGGTGGCAAGAAGCAGGAGTGGTACATTTAGTACACTCGTGTGTTCAACCGTCGGAATTTACTCAAATTCAAGCCATAGCTCAACGTTTTTCAGAAATTAGCGTTGCGGTGGGATTACATCCTCTGGATGCAGAAAAATGGCATCAGCAAATGGCAGAGGAAATTAAATCTCTGGCACTTTCCGAACCGAAAGTGGTAGCTATAGGCGAAACCGGTTTGGATTTTTACAAGGCAGATAACCATGAACAACAGTTAATGGTATTCGAGTCCCATTTATCGATTGCTGCGGAATTAAACTTACCCGTAATTATTCATTGCCGTCAGGCGGCGATACAAGTTAAAGAGGTATTACAAAAATGGCGTGATATTAAAGGAGATGTGATTCGAGGTGTAATGCATTGCTGGGGTGGTACCCCAGAAGAGACTCAATGGTTCCTAGATCTGGGTTTTTACATTAGTTTTAGCGGTACAGTTACCTTCAAGAATGCTACAAAAATTCAAGAGTCAGCTGCTATGGTCAGTGCAGAACGATTACTAGTGGAAACTGATTGTCCTTTTTTATCCCCCGTTCCTAAAAGGGGAGAAAAGCGAAGTGAACCAGCATACGTCCGTTATGTAGCCGAAAAGATAGCTAACTTAAGAGGAGAAACATTGGAGGCGATTGCATCTCAAACGACTCAAAATGCATGTGCATTATTTGGGTTGACAGTTTAATTTTATACTCTCCCGACGAAGCAATACTGAATTGGCTGAAAAAGTAAAATGTGAGGATGAAAAAAATATGGTAAAATTGTATCCTCAAAAAATTTTGCTTGCGCCATAATGGTTAAGGAAGAAATTGTCAAATCATTAATTTGAGTCTTGAGAATATATACTTGCCCATCCACCAAACTCTACAAGTTAATACATTTGAGGAAAGCTGACAGTTACCATGCATTCTCGAACATGAATACTTGTATTACGTAGATAGTAAACCCCTTACTTATAAAAACATCTAACACTCAATTAATTGGTGACAATCTTGACTAAATTTCAATTTTTATATTAATAGCAGTTGCTTGAGGAGATAAATACTTATATTTTCTACGATATCATCTCTTCGGAGCTAAAGCCACTACCTGAGTATAAATACGGTTAACTAATCTACTCGGGAATACAAATTGACAAATTAGCGCTATTCAACTTAACACATTTTGGGGAGGGGGAAGTGAGTAACAACAAAACAGAAAAAAAACTTTATTTGCGAATCGGGGGAAAGACCAATTCTGGTTATGGTCTTGGGACCATAACTTCTTCTGGGTTCAGTAACTAACTGAGAAACCCTTTTTTTGGTTAAACGTACCCCATTTGTCCATACCTGCAATTAGCAGGTGGTGTCAGGAGAATTTCTCGCACACCAACAAGTTGAACAAGGTTGAGAAAGGTAGAGGCATGACTAACGAAACTCTGATGACACCCACCTTTTTATTGCCCGACTTGATCGAAATTCAGCGTTCTAGTTTTCGCTGGTTTTTGGAAGAAGGGTTAATAGAAGAACTGAACTCCTTTAGTCCAATTACAGACTATACAGGCAAATTAGAGTTGCATTTTTTGGGGCATAATTACAGGCTCAAAGAGCCAAAATACGATGTTGGAGAGTCTAAAAGGCGGGATAGTACCTATGCCGTACAAATGTATGTTCCGACCCGCTTAATTAACAAAGAAACGGGAGAAATTAAGGAGCAGGAAGTATTTATTGGAGATTTGCCTCTGATGACGGAGCGAGGCACATTTATTATTAACGGTGCCGAGCGGGTGATTGTCAACCAAATTGTGCGATCGCCTGGAGTTTACTACAAGTCAGAGATTGACAAAAACGGTAGACGTACCTATTCAGCTAGTTTAATCCCTAATCGTGGGGCATGGCTAAAGTTTGAAACAGACCGTAATGACCTAGTTTGGGTACGGATTGATAAAACCCGCAAATTGTCCGCACAGGTTTTATTAAAAGCACTGGGGTTATCAGATAATGAAATTTTTGATGCCCTCCGCCATCCAGAATATTTCCAAAAGACTATCGAAAAAGAAGGACAATTTTCCGAAGAAGAAGCTTTGATGGAATTATACCGGAAGCTTCGTCCTGGTGAACCTCCCACAGTTTTGGGTGGACAACAGTTATTAGACTCCCGGTTTTTCGATCCCAAACGCTACGACTTGGGACGGGTAGGACGCTACAAACTTAACAAAAAATTACGCCTGCAAGTACCAGATACAGTTAGGGTACTCACCCCTCAAGATATTTTGGCGGCAGTAGACTACCTCATTAATCTCGAATATGATATTGGTAGCATAGATGACATAGATCACCTCGGTAATCGTCGAGTCAGAAGTGTGGGTGAACTTCTGCAAAACCAAGTCAGAGTTGGTTTAAACCGTTTAGAAAGAATTATTCGGGAAAGGATGACTGTATCCGATGCCGAAGTATTAACCCCTGCCTCTTTAGTCAATCCCAAACCACTGGTAGCAGCAATCAAAGAATTCTTTGGTTCCAGCCAATTATCCCAGTTCATGGATCAAACCAATCCTCTGGCAGAATTGACCCACAAACGTCGTCTGTCAGCCTTGGGGCCAGGTGGTTTAACCAGAGAACGGGCTGGTTTTGCCGTACGGGATATTCACCCCTCCCACTATGGACGAATTTGCCCCATAGAAACCCCAGAAGGACCAAATGCAGGTTTGATTGGTTCTCTGGCTACCCATGCCAAGGTGAATGCCTACGGCTTTTTGGAAACCCCCTTCCGGCATGTAGAAAATGGGCGAGTCCGGTTTGATTTACCGGCAGAATACATGACCGCCGATGAAGAAGACGATTTGCGGGTAGCTCCTGGTGACACCCAGTTAGATGAAAACGGTTATATCATCGGGCCCCAAGTACCCGTGCGCTATCGTCAGGATTGGTCCACAACCACCCCAGAACAAGTGGATTACGTCGCCGTATCCCCGGTGCAAATTGTATCGGTAGCTACGAGTATGATCCCCTTCCTAGAGCATGATGACGCTAACCGCGCCCTGATGGGGTCAAACATGCAAAGACAGGCAGTACCTCTGTTAAAGCCAGAAAGACCCTTAGTGGGTACTGGATTAGAAGCACAGGCAGCAAGAGACTCGGGGATGGTAATTGTCAGCCGTACTGATGGGGATGTAGTCTACGTAGATGCGAAGGAAATTCGTGTGCGGACTCGAGTTCCAGCTTTACCAGCAGGCGAATCTGAGGACGGGGAATTGGCAAGGGGAAATAATTCCCAACCCACTGAAACCAAGTATTATCTTTCCAAATACCAACGTTCTAACCAGGATACTTGTCTCAACCAAAAGCCTTTAGTACGTATTGGTGAGCGAGTAGCAACTGGACAAGTTCTAGCAGACGGTTCCTCTACCGAAGGTGGAGAACTAGCATTGGGACAAAATATTGTAGTTGCCTATATGCCTTGGGAAGGCTACAACTACGAAGATGCGATTTTGATTTCCGAGCGATTGGTACAGGATGATATTTACACCTCCATTCACATTGAAAAATATGAAATTGAGGCACGGCAAACCAAACTAGGTCCAGAAGAAATTACCCGAGAAATT
Source organism: Calothrix rhizosoleniae SC01 (assembly GCF_900185595.1). Classification (GTDB taxonomy): domain Bacteria; phylum Cyanobacteriota; class Cyanobacteriia; order Cyanobacteriales; family Nostocaceae; genus Calothrix_A; species Calothrix_A rhizosoleniae. The sequence goes on along the minus strand of NZ_FYBH01000363.1, from coordinate 8,298 downwards.
CCCAACGTGGGTGAAGATGCTTTGCGGAATTTGGACGAACAGGGAATTATTCGCATTGGTGCCTGGGTAGAAGCTGGGGATATTTTGGTTGGTAAAGTCACACCAAAGGGTGAATCTGACCAACCACCGGAAGAAAAATTATTGCGGGCAATTTTTGGTGAAAAAGCCAGGGATGTACGGGATAATTCCTTGCGGGTACCCAACGGTGAAAAAGGTCGCGTAGTTGATGTCCGTTTATTTACCCGAGAACAAGGAGATGAATTGCCACCAGGAGCCAACATGGTGGTACGGGTATATGTGGGGCAAAAACGCAAAATCCAAGTGGGCGACAAAATGGCAGGACGACACGGTAATAAAGGGATTATTTCCCGCATATTACCCATCGAAGATATGCCCTATTTGCCCGATGGCTCCCCTGTTGATATTGTTCTTAACCCCTTGGGTGTACCTAGCCGGATGAATGTTGGTCAGGTATTTGAATGCTTATTGGGATGGGCTGGTCAAAATTTAGGCGTGCGATTTAAGATAACCCCCTTTGATGAAATGTATGGTGAAGAATCATCCCGTCGCATTGTCAATGGCAAATTGCAAGAAGCCAGGGATGAAACTGGGAGAAACTGGGTCTTTAATCCAGACAATCCGGGCAAAATTATGGTCTATGACGGTCGTACCGGAGAACCTTTTGACAGACCCATAACTGTGGGTGTGGCTTACATGTTGAAACTAGTACATCTAGTAGATGATAAAATTCACGCTCGGTCTACAGGTCCATATTCCTTAGTAACTCAGCAACCCCTCGGCGGTAAGGCACAGCAAGGGGGACAGCGATTTGGAGAAATGGAAGTATGGGCATTAGAAGCATTTGGAGCCGCCTATACCTTACAGGAATTATTAACCGTAAAATCTGACGATATGCAGGGACGCAACGAAGCTCTCAATGCGATCGTCAAAGGGAAAGCAATTCCGCGACCCGGTACCCCAGAGTCCTTTAAGGTCTTGATGCGGGAATTGCAGTCCTTAGGTTTAGATATTGCTGTCCATAAGGTAGAAACTCAGACAGATGGCAGTTCTTTAGATGTAGAGGTAGATTTGATGGCAGACAATAACTCCCGTCGCACTCCTTCACGTCCTACCTATGAATCTCTATCCCGAGAGCCAATTGAAGAAGAAGAATCCCCATCATTATAAAGGGGTATAGGCGCAATTATTGCCGGCAACTAGGAGGGGAACTGAAAGATAAATAATCATGAATTCATTCCTCATCCTAGCCGGTAATAGAATCAACACATTTAACCATCTGCTACACACTTCACAGTCCATAACTTCATATTTCATCCTTCTATGAGAAACGCCCAAAGCAATCAGTTTGACTACGTAAAAATTGGCTTGGCATCACCGGAACGAATTCGCCAGTGGGGAGAGCGAACCTTGCCTAATGGTCAGGTCGTAGGTGAGGTGACAAAGCCAGAAACCATTAACTACCGAACTTTAAAGCCAGAAATGGATGGCTTATTCTGCGAGCGGATCTTTGGTCCAGCAAAAGATTGGGAATGTCACTGTGGTAAATACAAAAGAGTCCGCCACCGGGGTATAGTCTGCGAACGTTGTGGCGTAGAAGTTACCGAATCACGGGTGCGTCGTCATCGCATGGGCTACATTAAATTAGCTGCACCAGTGGCTCACGTCTGGTATCTCAAAGGTATTCCCAGTTATATTGCCATTCTCCTGGATATGCCCCTAAGGGATGTGGAGCAGATTGTCTATTTTAATTCCTATGTGGTTCTCAACCCTGGTAATGCAGAAACCCTTACCTATAAACAGTTATTGAGTGAAGATCAATGGCTGGAAATTGAAGACCAAATTTACAGTGAAGACTCAGAATTGGTAGAGGTAGAGGTAGGTATTGGGGCAGAGGCTTTATTGCGACTCTTAGCTGACATTGACTTGGAGCCGGAAGCTGAAAGCTTGCGGGAAAATATTACCACTGCTAAGGGGCAAAAGCGGGCAAAACTAATCAAGCGTTTGCGGGTAATTGACAATTTTATTGCTACAGGTTCCCAGCCTGAATGGATGGTAATGTCGGTTATTCCCGTGATTCCCCCGGATTTACGCCCCATGGTGCAGTTAGATGGAGGAAGATTTGCCACCAGCGACTTGAATGACTTATATCGTCGGGTAATTAACCGTAATAACCGTTTAGCAAGACTGCAAGAAATTCTCGCTCCCGAAATCATTGTTCGCAATGAAAAGCGAATGCTACAAGAAGCAGTGGATGCTTTAATTGATAATGGACGGCGGGGAAGAACCGTAGTTGGAGCAAATAATCGCCCCTTAAAATCCTTATCTGACATTATTGAAGGGAAACAGGGACGTTTCCGTCAGAATTTGCTGGGTAAACGGGTAGACTATTCCGGTCGTTCTGTAATTGTGGTGGGTCCAAAATTAAGTATCCACCAGTGTGGATTGCCAAGGGAAATGGCAATTGAGTTATTCCAGCCCTTTGTGATCAATCGCCTGATTCGTAGTGGCATGGTAAACAACATCAAAGCTGCGAAAAAACTCATATCTCGCTCCGATCCGAGTATTTGGGATGTCCTAGAAGAAGTGATTGAAGGACACCCTGTCATGCTCAACCGGGCACCTACCCTACACCGTTTAGGTATTCAGGCATTTGAACCAATTTTAGTAGAAGGGCGGGCAATTCAACTGCATCCCTTAGTGTGCCCGGCATTTAACGCCGACTTTGATGGAGACCAAATGGCGGTTCACGTGCCATTATCCTTGGAATCCCAATCAGAAGCCCGGTTGTTGATGTTGGCATCCAATAATATTTTGTCTCCAGCTACGGGTAGACCAATTGTCACACCCAGCCAAGATATGGTTTTAGGAGCATATTATTTAACCGCAGAAAATCCCCATGCAACCAAGGGGGCAGGAGGATATTTTTCGTCCTTGGATGATGTGATTATGGCTTATGAGCAGGGAATCGTAGACTTACACGCTTATATTTACGTCCGCTATGACGGGGAAGTAGATAGTGGGGAACCTGATAACCAACCCCAATCAGAAGTCAAACATGATGATGGTACCCGCACTGTAACCTATAAATCCCGCCGGGTGAGGGAAGATGCTCAAGGAAATTTAATTTCCCAGTATATATATACAACCCCTGGTCGTGTGATTTACAACAATGCGATTCAAGAAGCGATCGCTTCTTAGGAAAGGGAGTGAAGAGTGAAGAATTAAGAGTTGGGAGTTGACAGTTGACAGGTAGGAGTTAGGAATTATTTCTTCCCTCCTCCCTCCTCGGAGTGAGTAATAACTGTCAACTAACAACTGACAACTAACAACTGACAACTAACAACTAACAACTGACAACTGGATTACTGACTAATGACTAATGAAAACATGATTTTTCGGAATCGCGTCGTTGATAAAGGTCAACTAAGGAAATTAATTTCTTGGTCATTTAACAATTATGGTACGGCAAGAACAGCCGTCATGGCAGACAAGCTAAAAGCTTTGGGGTTCCGCTATGCTACAAAAGCCGGGGTTTCCATTAGTGTAGATGACTTAATGGTTCCTCCTTCCAAGCGATCGCTCCTAGATGAAGCAGAAGCCGAAATTCGCGCCACGGAAGAACGTTATCAACGAGGTGAAATTACTGAAGTTGAACGTTTCCAAAAAGTAATTGATACCTGGAATGGTACTAGTGAATCTCTGAAAGACGAAGTCGTAAAACACTTCAAACAAACCGATCCCCTCAACTCCGTTTATATGATGGCATTCTCTGGGGCGCGGGGTAATATTTCCCAAGTGAGGCAATTGGTGGGAATGCGGGGATTGATGGCAGATCCCCAAGGGGAAATTATTGACCTACCCATCAAAACTAACTTCCGGGAAGGATTGACGGTAACAGAATACATGATTTCTGCTTACGGTGCCCGAAAGGGATTGGTTGATACCGCTTTACGCACAGCAGACTCCGGTTATCTGACCAGGCGATTAGTAGATGTATCCCAAGATGTAATCATTCGGGAAATCGATTGTGGTACCACCGCCGGACTTCCCATCACAGCGATGAAGGAAGGTAGTAAAACCTTAATTCCCATTGGTACCCGCCTCATGGGTAGGGTTGTGGCGGAAGATGTGATCCATCCTACAACAGGTGAAGTTATAGCTCCCCGTAACACACCAATAGACGAAGAACTAGCAGTCGCCATTGAAAAAGCCGGTGTCCAAGAAGTAATCGTGCGATCGCCATTAACCTGTGAAGCAGCTCGCTCTGTTTGTCAGCACTGTTATGGTTGGAGTTTGGCACACGCCAAAATGGTGGACTTAGGAGAAGCAGTGGGCATCATTGCTGCCCAGAGTATCGGAGAGCCGGGTACTCAGTTGACCATGCGTACATTCCACACCGGAGGTGTATTCACTGGTGAGGTTGCCAAACAAGTACGGGCAGAAATAGATGGTACTATTCGTTTCCCCAGTAAATTGAAAACTCGACCATTCCGTACCCGTCATGGTGAAGATGCTTTCTATGTAGAAATGAATGGCTCTATGACCTTGGAAGCAGCAACAGGTCGTAGCAAAGATAACAAGGATATTCCTGTTACCCAAGGTTCCACTCTTTATATTGGCGATGGGAAAACAGTTAAGCAAGGGCAGCTATTAGCAGAGGTAGCTTTAGGGGGACGTACCACCAGAATCAATACAGAAAAAGCAGTCAAAGATGTAGCCACTGACTTGGCTGGAGAAGTCAAGTTCGCTGATGTTGTTCCCGAGCAAAAAACTGATCGCCAAGGTAATACTACCACTACTGCAGCTCGGGGTGGCTTGATTTGGGTTCTATCTGGGGAAGTTTATAATCTGCCTCCAGGTGCAGAATTAGTTGTTAAAAATAACTCTAAAATTGATACTAATGGAGTCCTAGCAGAAACCAAGCTGACTACCATGCATGGTGGTGTAGTTAGATTACCAGAATCAGCTCCAGGAAAGAGTACTCGGGAGATTGAAATTATTACCGCCTCTGTGGTTTTAGACCAGGCAACAGTGACGGTGCAAAGCCAACAAGGTCGTAACAATTACTTGGTAAGTACGGGTAATAATCAACAATTTAATCTGAGAGCCGCCCCAGGAACAAAAGTGCAAAATGGTCAGGTAGTAGCAGAATTGATTGATGACCACTACCGTACCAACACCGGAGGATTAATCAAATATGCCGGTATAGAAGTTCAGAAAAAAGGTAAAGCAAAGCAGGGTTATGAAATAGTTCAGGGTGGTACTCTACTGTGGATACCCGAAGAAACCCATGAAGTAAATAAAGATATTTCCCTACTGCTGGTCGAAGATGGTCAATATATCGAAGCTAGCACAGAAATTGTCAAAGATATCTTCTGCCAAAATAATGGTGTGGTGGAAATTACCCAGAAAAACGACATTCTCAGGGAAGTAGTGGTAAAACCAGGTGAACTGCTCATGGTAGACAATCCAGAAGCAGTTATGGGCAAAGATGATACCTTTATTCAACCTGGAGAAGAGTTTTTGGGACAAACCTTCACAGAATTACGCTACATCCAGTATGTAGAATCTCCAGAAGGTCCAGCCATCTTAAGCCGTCCAGTGGTTGAGTTCCCCGTACCCAACGAGCCAGATGTCCCATCCACCACCTCAGTCAGTCAGGAAACCGGACGTTCTATTCAATTGCGGGCAGTACAACGTCTACCCTATAAAGACTCCGAGCGAGTCAAATCCGTAGAAGGTGTAGAACTACTACGTACCCAACTGGTATTAGAAATTGAAACTGAAGCGGAACAAGAACATAGTGCTTCTCCTCTCGCAGCCGATATTGAATTAATGCCAGATGAGGCAAATCCAGAGATTCAGCGCCTACAAATGGTAATTTTAGAATCTTTGATTGTTCGTCGGGATATTGCTGCGGACGCAACTCAAGGTAGTACCCACACAACTCTAGAAGTCGAGGAAGGGGATACTATTTTACCCGGCGCAGTAGTAGCACGTACCCAGATTTTATGTAAAGAAGGGGGTATAGTTCGTAGCTTGCAAAAAGGAAGTGAGATCGTTCGTCGCTGTCTAGTCTTGAGAAATCAAGACACAGTACAAATTGAAACCAAGACTCAGCCCCAGGTGAAAACTGGTGACTTGCTGGTTGAAGGCATAGAGATTGCAGTAGGACAATTTGTCAGTGAATCTGGGCAAGTCATAGAAGTTAAAAAACCTGATTCTGGTTCTACTGGCGACGATTCTGCCTTGGCTACTCAAAACTACACAGTTACCATTCGTAATGGTCGTCCTTATCGTGTGAGTCCCGGTGCTGTATTACAAATAGAAAATGGGGATTTGGTGCAACGGGGTGACAACCTAGTACTGTTGGTATTTGAACGTGCTAAAACCGGTGATATTATTCAAGGATTACCAAGAATTGAAGAACTCCTGGAAGCTCGTAAGCCCAAAGAAGCGTGTATTTTGGCAAAACGGTCTGGGGAACTAAAAGTAGTTTATGGTGATGGTGATGAAGCGATCGCTTTGAAGATAGCTGAATCTAGTGGAGCTGTCACCGATTACTCCCTAGGACCAGGACAAAACTTAATTATTCCTGATGGAGAAATGGTGAATGCAGGCCAACCATTAACTGATGGTCCTTCTAATCCCCATGAAATTTTAGAAACTTTCTTTAATTTGGGTTCAGAAGACGGAGTTTATGCCTGTGCTAGTCATGCCCTGCAAAAGGTACAAAATTTCTTGGTGAACGAAGTGCAGTCTGTATACCAGTCTCAAGGGATTGATATTGCTGACAAACACATTGAGGTAATTGTTCGTCAAATGACCGCCAAAGTCAGAATAGATGATGGTGGTGACACTACCATGTTACCGGGAGAATTGATTGAACTGCGCCAAGTTGAGCAGGTAAATGAAGCAATGGCAATTACTGGTGGTGCTAGGGCTCAGTATACCCCTGTACTTTTGGGTATAACCAAAGCATCTTTGAATACCGATAGCTTTATTTCTGCGGCATCTTTCCAAGAAACAACAAGGGTACTAACTGAAGCAGCTATTGAAGGTAAATCTGACTGGTTGCGAGGGTTAAAAGAAAACGTGATTATTGGACGTTTGATTCCCGCCGGTACTGGCTTTAATGCTTATGAAGATGCAAATTCCATAGAAGATTATGCTACAGATCTGACCAATAGTGTTTTAGATGAGGTAGATGATCCATTGGATATGGTTCTGGATGATCGCACCGCTCGTAGTTATCATTTAGATTCCTCTAATATGGGTGATTCTGGATTTATGAGCAGACGCACAGATCCATCTTTACCTATGTCTGAGCCATCTGTTTTGGATGACGACTTTATTGCTGATGAAGTCGCTGATCTGACTGATTCAGATGATTATGAATCTGATGATTATGAGTAAATTTCCTGGTTAATATTTTGAGTTCCCATTTTTTACATGGGAACTCTTTTTTTGTCTGTTTTTTGGGAAACTGTTTTTTTTCAGTAAATTTTATTCAGCACAAGTACTGATGACGTTTCTACACAACTCGCAAAACATTAGAAGTATGTCTTCTTTAAGATTTGTTAGTTAATCAGCCCTTATGCCTGAAATTCCATGAATTTTTCCCAATTCCTCCCTTCTCTGAACAGATGGCAACCATTAACCCAAGACAGTCAGGGCTCCGTGGCAAAATTAGGCTCGTGGCGTAATTTTGTGATGCAGTTAATTCTTGGAGGCACCACTTTAGTAGTCAGTGTCTCCGCCTATTACAGCTATCAAGTTGTGCGTAACTTGATGCTAGACAATTTGAAACAAAATGCTTTTTTGCAAGTACAGCAAAAGGTGGATGAAATTGACAGCTGGTTGGCAATTCTCAAAGCTCGAATGGAGATGCTTGCGAATACTCCTACTGTAACCTGAGTTCGGGATAAGGAAAGGGACAGGTAGTAAGCTGAAAATAATAGAGGTTATGTCTCGAAAGAACTTGCTGAAAAACTTTTCAAAGAATTCGGGATTGAATTTTTCGCCAAACCCCGTCGCAACATGAAAAACAAGTTGATGCGCCTTCATGACAAACTTTTGTCACGTAAGCGCTCAATTATTGAAACAATTAACGACCAACTCAAGAATATTTCTCAGATAGAACATTCTAGACATCGCAGCCCCGTTAATTTCTGCGTTAATGTTTTGTGTGGATTAATCGCTTATTGCCATCAACCAAAAAAGCCCAGCCTTCACATGGACTGGATTTTACCCCAATCTGCTTAACCCGAACTCAGG
>NZ_FYBH01000317.1 GCF_900185595.1 Calothrix rhizosoleniae SC01 | reverse complement strand
ACATTTGTGGTAAATTTTAAAACAGACTTAAATAATCAATTTAACATGGCGATCGCATTACGTTTTGTATATTGATTATTGGCATAAGCGATCGCCATCATTCATGTCATAATTGCTCCACCCATTAATCGCTCATACCGATATTTCAATTCCTCTTTCATCAAACGCCAACGCCCCAAAGTAGCATCCATTTCGATAATTTTCTCTGCTGCTTGTCGCGCCAGAATTAAAATCTCCTCGTCTTCTACCAAACTCGCCAAAGTAAAATCAGGCACCCCAGATTGCTTGGTTCCCAGTACTTGCCCTGGCCCGCGAAACCGCATATCCATCTCGGAAATAAAAAAGCCATCCTGGGACTGTTCCAATACTTTCAACCGTTGTTGAGCATCAGGACTTCTAGAACTACTCATCAGTAAACAGTAAGATTGCGCCGCACCCCGTCCTACCCGCCCCCGCAATTGATGTAGTTGGGATAAGCCAAATCTTTCTGCATTTTCTATTAACATCACCGTAGCATTAGGGACATCCACACCCACCTCTACCACGGTAGTTGATACCAAAATCTGAGTCTGATTATCCCGAAACTTACCAATAGCTTCATCCTTTTCCGCCGAAGTCATACGCCCATGCAATAATCCCACCTGAAACTCGGGAAATATACTATCCTGTAACTTTTGATGCTCCTCCACAGCCGATCGCAAGTCTAATTTTTCCGACTCTTCCACCAAGGGCAAAACTATATATATCTGCCGTCCCTGGACAATTTCCCGCCGCATCAAATCGTAAGCATGGGTGCGTTGCTGTCCTGACAAGACGGTGGTTTGGATTGCCTGTCTTCCTGGTGGTAACTCGTCAATTTGGCTCACATCCAAATCCCCGTGAATTGTCAATGCCAAAGTACGGGGAATAGGAGTAGCAGTCATGGTTAATACATGGGGTTGCTCACCTTTTTGTTGCAACCTTGCCCGTTGCTCTACCCCAAAGCGATGTTGTTCGTCAATGACCACTAAACCTAATTGTTGGAAGTTAACGTGGTCTTGAATCAAAGCATGGGTTCCCACCAACAAAGGTAATTCACCTGTTGCTAACTGGGAATGAATTTGTCTTCTTTTGGCTATTTTTGTGGAACCTGTCAGCAATTCTACGGGTAAATGCAATAGGTTAAACCAACTTACCAACTTACGGTAATGCTGTTCCGCTAATACCTCCGTGGGAGCCATCAATGCAGCTTGATACCCAGATTGGAGAGCCGCCAAAATAGCAATCACCGCCACCACAGTTTTCCCCGAACCCACATCTCCTTGTACCAGGCGATTCATGGGGGTGGGTTGTTGTAAATCATTGAGAATATCGTTCAGCACCCTTTGTTGAGCATTCGTGAGTTGAAAGGGTAAAATCTCATAAAATGCTTCTATGAGTTGTCCTCTGGGAGCGAGGACAGCATTAGTTTGAATTTGCTTTGCTTGCTGCTGACGTTGGAGTAAACCAATTTGCAGATAGAAGAACTCATCAAATACTAGCCGCCGTTTAGCTCGTTGCAGGGTATCACTGTCTGGGGGAAAATGGATATTTGCGATCGCATCTTTCAATTCCATTAACCCATACTTTTGTCTCAAACCACTGGGAAGGGGTTCTTGGAGATGGGTAGCGGCTGGTAACGCAGAAATTACCGCCTGTCGCACCATATTCGCCACAATCCCCTCTGTTAAAGCATAAATTGGTACTACCCGCCCAATAGTTAAAGAATCAATACTATCCCCAGGATTAGCTAATACCTCCAATTCTGGGTCATCGAGAGTCAACTTATTATATTTATTTTGCTTGACCAACCCACAGGCAGCCACCATACTACCAGCAGGATAGCGGCGCTTTAAACTTTCTTGCCAACCCCTACTAGTAAAACGCGCCCCAGCAAAAAAGCGGCTAATTTTCAATTCTCCAGTATTATCCCGCACCCACATTTCAAAAATCATTAACTTTTTATTGCGGGGACTGACATAACAATTACACCGCTTCACCCTTGCCACAATTGTCACAGTCTCACCAGCTTTTAACTCCCGGATTTTTGCTTGACGGGCATAATCAATATGGTCGCGGGGATAATAAAATAATAAATCTCGTACCGTATATAAACCCAAACGCACCAACTTATCTGCCTTGAGTGCTCCAATTTCCGGTAAATCCCTGAGTTTCTGTTCCAGTCTGGGAGCCAGCCTCCGACTAACCTCCGAAACAATGGGAGTTGTGGGATTTTGCACACCAGAGAATCCCTTAGTAATTTTAGATGGGGAATTAGATGGAGAGTATTCTCTCATACCTCCCTCACTCCTTCCCTCCTTCACTCTTTCACTCCCTGACTGAGATTGTAGCTGGTGAAGATACTTACGAGTTTGAGCAATTAAATGTTGCCGATCTTGCAGCTCCATCTGGGGATACTTAGCAAATTGAGCTGCGATTTCTTGCCAGCGCCAACGCTCATCCCTTGGCAATACTTGGGGAAATTTACCGAAACTCAAAGTCAGAAATTCACTAAAGCGATACTGCCTACCCATCAAATCAATAAAGCCCTGTTCTGCTTCTACCGCCAAGGCTTTTTGTAATCGCAACCAATCTGGTGTGTCATTTGTCATGGCTACATAACTCCCGCTCCCCAGCATTATTGCTCAATCTTCATACCAACTAGCACGCCATGCAGCTTCAGCTTCCGCAATAGAGTGTTCTCGCTGCTTATGTTGATATTCTCGCCCCAACTTGTGTAATCGACCTAAAATTAGACGAATCTGCTTGCGTAGGGATGAAAGTTGTGAGTCAGCAAACTCAATCTCCCCTAACCGCAAATTCACCGCCATAATTTGAGTTAGGCTCGATTCTTCTGACTCCTCATCCTTGTCCATTTCCACTACTAAGTTTAGTATATTGGGTGGCCCCGGCATCATCTCCCCTGATGTCGCAGATGCGATCGCAGCAGCTTCTAAAATAGGTTGTGGTAATTTACTGGGCAGAATATCAGCATTTTTCAACAAATTATTCACTTCACTAGAAATGTGTTTCAGATTGGCTAAGATTCTTGCCTCTATTTGTTGCTGCCATTTAAGTAGTTCTACTGGGTTAGAAGTATCGGGAGAATATGTCTTGAGAGATAACAAGTTTAAGGGAAAAGGAATTTTTTCATACCTTATCCCTTCTGACTCTGGCTCCTCTACCTCTGTTGACTCTGCCTCTGGTGACTCTGGCTCTAGTTCTTCTGACTCTAGTGATTCTGACTCTGGCTCCTCCGCCTCTAATTCTTCCTCCTGCTGATTACTATGTGCTTGTACTTGCTGCAAATAGTTGATTAAAATATCCCTTTGTTCCGAATCATCTACCTGCATCTGCTCAGTATTGGTCAGAGATATCAGTTTTTCTGCTGCCTTTTGACTGGCTTTGCGAATCATTTGTTGGAGTTTTTGCCGTTGACTTAGGGATAATTGGAGAAACAGACTCGGATATCCTTGTGTACACAGATAATAACTTGCCAAAATCACCTGCTGTCGCATTACTTGTGCCAAGCTATTTAAATAGGAAGTATAGGCAGCTTGTAACTCCTGAGCGATTTTAGAGATTTTCTCTTCTAAAGCCGCTATATCCTTCTCTATGTGCTCGATTGCTCTCGCCATATGCTAACTCTTGTCTCTCTAAGCCCAATAATAATACAAATGTACGTATCTATTTAAAAATAATCATGATATTTCAACACCGTTGAGTTATATCATTGTTCTCTCCCTTTCCCTCTCCCTCTGCATCCTCTAGGGTTTTTTATATCGGATTTGATATTAGGCGTGAAAACCAACCTACTGGACTGGTGTTGGGTTTCATTCTTCAACCTAACCTACACCTCTCACATCTTGCACCACATAATTCTCGCGAAAATTATCGCCTGTAACCCTTATTATTCCGTAGGGTGGGCAATGCCCACCTTACTCTTCCTCGAAGGTGCAAGATATGTGTTGTACTTCATTTACCTGCAAAATGCTGTATTACTTATTACTTGCGCCTAGCCTTATATTTTCGGTGAATGAAAAACAGGTCAGCTATTTCTGGCTTGACCTGTTTGGGAAAAAGTTAGGAGTTGAAAATTAAAAGCTACCATTGGTGAAAGTCAATTCACTGTTTGATAAGTGATAATCTACAACTCAATCATGAGATTATTGACCACCGGTTTGTGCTGCAACCTCATCAGCAAAGCTGACTTCTTCTTTTTCAATCCCTTCACCGAGGATAAAGCGGACAAAACGGCGGATTTGGATATTTTCACCCAATTGAGCGATCGCTTGCTTCACTAATTCTTCAATAGTGATACTTTGATCGCGAATATAGGGTTGATCTACCAAAGACAATTCCTTGAGACGTTTGTCAATCCGTCCCTGAACGATTTTTTCCTTAACGTTATCTGGTTTATTAGCTAAATCGTCCCTTCCCATTTCAACGTCCTTTTCCTTTTGGACAATCTCATTGGGAATGTCATCGACTTTGACATACTCGACGTTGGGACAAGCTGCGACTTGCATGGCGATATTTCGCACCAGAGTTTGAAACTCTTCACGACGACCAACAAAGTCAGTCTCGCAATTTACTTCTACTAGTACACCAACTCTACCACCGGTGTGGATATAGCTGCCAACGAGTCCTTCTGCAGCCACTCGATCTGCTTTTTTCCCAGCTTTGGCGATACCTTTTTTGCGTAGCCAATCTTCGGCTTGCGCTATATCACCATCAGTTTCTTTTAGTGCCTTTTTGCAATCCATCATGCCAGCACCGGTTTTTTTGCGTAGCTCCTGGACGAGTTTTGCAGATATTTCCGCCATGTTGCCTCAATTTCTACTTGACTGACATTCTTAGCAGGGGTAACCCTGTCAACAGATTTTATGATCCGAAGTTCCTGGAAGCAGGCAAACCCTGCGATTGGACTTCTCAATATTACTCACAGATTTTGAGTATTTCTATCTTACTTGGGGCTGGTTCAAAAATCAGATACAGGGTATGAAGTATTCACCTAGAAATTTTTCAGTCGCATACTTCATGCTATACCCTTAAGCTGATTCTTCTTCTGAGTTATATTCACTGACATCAGCAGCGACTTCATCAGCTTCCTCGCCTAGATATTCTTCAGCGCCTTCGTAATCTTCGTAATCTTCATAATCGTCGTCTGATTCTACTAATTGACCATGACGACCTTCATAAATCGCATCTGCCAATTTACCAACAATTAACTTAATTGAGCGAATTGCGTCATCATTGGCAGGTATGGGAATATCTACCACATCGGGTTCACAGTTAGTATCTAACATGGATACGATGGGAAGTTTTAATTTTTGGCATTCTTGCACGGCATTATATTCCCGACGCTGATCTACAATGATCACCACATCGGGGATTTTACGCATGGTTTTAATCCCACCCAGGTATTTCTGTAGTTTTGCCAACTCCCGGCGTAACATGGAGGCTTCTTTTTTCGGTAGTAAATCTAGAGCACCACTGTCTTCTCGGCGTTCCAAATCTTTTAAACGGTCTACCCGAGTTTTAATTGTTGACCAGTTGGTGAGCATTCCCCCCAACCAACGCTGGTTAATATAGTGAGAACCACAACGAGCTGCTTCTTGAGCAATTATACCTGCTGCTTGTCGCTTGGTGCCTACAAACATGAACTTTTTACCTTGTTCAGCTTGCGATCGCATATAAGCGTAGGCTTCTTCCATCAACTGAGCAGTCTGCACCAAATCGATGATATGTACCCCATTGCGGGCAGTATAAATGTACTGGGACATTTTTGGATTCCACCGGCGGGTTTGATGCCCAAAGTGAACCCCAGACTCCATCATCTGAGCCAATGAAACTACTGGCATATTATGTTTTAACTCCTATTCGGGTTTAACCTCCATCCAGGTGGATCTCCAAATTGAGGAAACACCCGAATCCCTGGATGTGCGAGATTTTAATTAACCATATAAGGGTAGCACATGAAGAAGACAAGGGGCAGGGAGCAGGGAGCATGGAGCAGGGGATTGCTAGAATTTGCCATAATAATGCAGGAGTAGCTTGTTATAAGTTAATGTCATGAATCCACCAGATGCCCGCAGATATGCCCCTGCAACCCAACGCAACCGGGAACCAATCCTGGAAATACTCCAACAAGTGTTACCACCCCAAGGCACAGTTTTAGAGATATCTAGCGGTACTGGAGAACATGCCGTTTTCTTTGCTCCTCGATTGACTCCCCGGATTTGGCTACCATCCGAACCCGAACCGCGATCGCGTGCCAGTGTGGTAGCTTGGCTCGAGCATTCCCCGGCAGATAATTTACATCTTCCCCTAGATATTGATGTTCGAGGAACTGTTTGGGCAGTGGAGGAAAATATACCCTTAGAATCAATTCCCCCGATTAATGCGATCGTTAATATTAATATGATTCACATTGCGCCGTGGTCTGCGTGTTTGGGATTAATGGCAGGTGCGAATCGTCTCTTACCATCTGGTGGCATTATGTATTTATACGGCCCTTATAAGCGGGGTGGAGAACATACTGCACCCAGTAATGAAGCTTTTGATGATTCTTTACGCGCTCAAAATCCTGAGTGGGGAGTGCGTAATCTGGAAGATGTAGTCGCAGCAGCTAATGACCAAAACTTGACTTTGTTGAATACCTATCAAATGCCAGCAAATAACCTGTCCCTGGTTTTTCAACGTGCTTAGTCAAGGAGAATTTAGAATTGAGAATTTAGAATTATTACCCCAGATGCTTCTGTCACCCTCAGAGAAGTATTTGAATTTCAAAATTCTGCAACTCTTGTGTGTCAAGCGATAGCTCAGTTATTGATGAATATAATTTCCATCAGATGGGGAAAATGACAAAGTTTTGACCCAACTGTGAATCTTATCCCTC
>NZ_FYBH01000075.1 GCF_900185595.1 Calothrix rhizosoleniae SC01 | reverse complement strand
AGGTGTACTAGTGCCTTACTGATAGGTGTTTTTTAAGTTGAATTACCAATTGTAAATAATTGATTGATTTACACTATCTCAATTCAATATCAATCCTGGAGATGGACAGATAAAAATGTTTGTTTCCAGGATTTTCAGTATCACGAATAAATATATTGATCATCTGCGATCGCCTATTGGGCGAATACCTTTGGGATCATGATTCTATAAAAGAGAACACTTAACTTGACATCACTTTATATTTCTTAAAATAAGCTGATTTGAGTTTCACAATAGATTTGTAAAATATGATATAAATTTCTTGTCAAAATAAGTTTAAGTAAGATAGTAATAATAAAGAACCTGTAATTATTCCTATGAATACTATTTCTAATTTGGGATATAAACGTCCCCTCTGGCAAAATATTGTCATCTTAACTTTGGGCTTCTGGCTCAGTGCTAGTATAGTTATAGACTGGGTAATTATGCCTAGCTTATATGTCTCTGGCATGATGAGCCAAGCCAATTTTGCCCAAGCTGGTTATACAATTTTTTGGAATTTTAATCGCATTGAATTATTGTCTGCTGGGTTAGTATTAACTGGGATATTAGCACTCAATAATAAAGAAAATAAATTGCATTGGGGTATGCTCTTTTTACCCATATTACTACTTGCAGTATGCTTGACCGATACTTATATATTCACACCACAAATGTCTGCTATTGGTTTGCAGATGAATCTATTACAAACGACTGCGGAAATCCCAGCCACTATGAATATGATGCATGGTCTTTACTGGGTACTGGAAGCAATTAAATTAGTAGCAGGTTGTAGTTTATTTTCTTGGTGCTGGCGACAATAATCATCCATAGGCAAGAGAAAAGGTTGACTCACATCTTGCACCTTCTCAATAATGGTAAGGTGGGCAGTGCCCACCCTACTACCCCATCACTTCTGCTAAATTGTCTAGCAAATTTCTAGCTGTTTGAGAAATGGACTGCCAATTTCCTGAGCTAACAGACGATTGAGGAAATAATTGCCCACTCAAACCAACTGCGATCGCTCCAGCTAGAATAAATTGCCGAGCATTGTCTAAATTTACACCCCCTGTGGGGATCAAAGGAATTTGTCCTAGGGGTCCTTGGAGACTTTTAATATAGTTAACTCCTCCCACTGCTTGGACGGGAAATACCTTCACGCAACTAGCACCCCGTTCCCAAGCAGTCACAATTTCTGTGGGAGTTAATGCTCCTGGGATCATAGGTATTCCCATTGATTGAGCTAATTCAATCATTTGGGGATCCACATGGGGCGTAAACAAAAACTGTGCCCCAGATGCAATTGCATCTTTGAGGTGGTTGATATTTAACAATGTTCCTGTACCAATCCAGCATTGGGGTAACTCTGAACGTAGTTGACTAATTAGAGTACTTGCTTCTGCACTATTCCAGGTAATTTCAATTAATTTCATACCTCCAGATACCGCAGCCATAGCCATCTGATATCCTAATTCTTTTTCTGGAGCGCGGATAACTGCGATCGCTCGATGTTGTTGGAGTAGTTGTAACCAAGTCATTCAATTTTAGATTTTAGATGTTGCAAAACGGATCATCCATCTTTGATTTTGGATGAAAAATCTGTATCTACATATACTTATGCCCATCTATCTTTAGTAATAGCTTTCTAATTGTCAAATTTATGCCAAATTGCAGATGTTGGTGGTCATTTGTCAGTGAATGAAGATATTTAGTAGTCACTATTAATCAAAACTTATTTCCCAAATCAGCGCATATATATAATTGTAAACAAGTATTAAGAAATACTTATTAAGAAATATTGCAGAAGCTTGATTTAATTGCTAACGTGTGAAAATGTTATTCCTTTTTGGTGAATGCTCATCTCTCAAGAGGGAAAATCTATGAGCAATATCCACAACTGCCAGTATTAAAGCCAGCCATTCATGTATCCAGATAATTTCTGATTTATTTCACCCCATCTTTGAGTGATTAACCCAAGAGGAGTGGGGTGAAGAAGAGAATTTTAGAGGTATAAACAATGAATATTCAAGGTAAAGTAGCCTTAATTACAGGTGCTTCCCGTGGTATTGGGCGAGCAATCGCTCTAGAATTAGCACAACAAGGTATTAAGCGATTGATTTTAGTTGCACGTAACCGTAAGCGTTTGGCAGAAGTAGCAACAGAAATTGAGGCAATGGGTGTAGAAGCTATCACCCTAGCCATTGACTTAACTCAACCGACGGAAGTTAACATAGCTGTAGCACAGCTTTGGCGCAGTTATGCACCTATTCATATACTAGTCAACTGTGCAGGTGTGGCATCCCAAAAATCATTTTTGCAGTCGAAACTACCCCAACTACAAGAAGAACTATCTGTCAATTTATTGGGAATGTATACCTTAACGAGTCTGATAGCGAGACGAATGGTAGCCAGAGGAGAAGGAACCATTGTTAATGTATCTAGCCTCATGGGTAAAGTTGCAGCACCAACAATGGCTACCTATTCTGCCACCAAGTTTGCCATCTTAGGGTTTACCCAGGCTTTGCGAAAGGAATTAGCAACCCATAATATCCAAGTAGTTGCCTTACTACCAACTCTCACAGATACAGATATGGTGAGAGACTTCAATTTGTTTCGTTGGGTAAAACCAATATCACCCCAACGAGTTGCTCAAGCACTAATTACAGGTTTGCAAAGAGATTCCCCAGAAATTCTGGTTGGTTGGCAAAGTCATTTAGCTATTTGGTGTCAACGCTTGGCTCCTTGGTTGCTAGACATAATTTTACATATGGCTACTCCTCCCCCTCATAAGGGCTATGATTTACCCACCAATCCTACAACCCTTACAGGATAGAAGAGACAAGGGAGAAAAATATACCTACACTTCCCACCCACACTCCCCTACCTACTGACTTCTAAGCAGGGGAGCAGGGGGAAAGAAGATTCTACTTAGGTAATTGGCGGTGCAAATTATTTTTCATCGGGACTGTCTTCTTCAACTATGGTGGTAATAGTAATGAAAACCATCATAATAAAGGTAAGAGAATCTCAATTTCAGTACCTTTACCTAATTGCGATCGCACGTTAAATTTACCTCCATGTCTAGTGGTAATAATGCGATAGCTTAAAGTTAAACTATTTTCCATTTCTGATTTTTTCCTTGCAGCTAATGATGTAATTAATTTCTGTCGTTCTTCTTCTGAAAAGCCAGAGCTATTATCAGCAATACAAATTAAAATCCAGCGAGAGTCAGGAATATTATCATTAGTCGTATCTCGTGAAATTACTGATGTCGTAATCTCTATTGTTGGTTGATTTTTTTCAGGTTGAAACCCTGAATATAATGGCTGTTTGACTGTTGTATCCAATAAATTATCCACAGCATGACTAATAAGATTCATAAATACTTGATACAATTCACCAGGAAAACAAAGTACTGGTGGTAAAATGTCATAATTTTTGATAATTTTAATTTCTTTTTTTACTCGACTAATTATTAATAATAAAATGTTATCTATACAAGCATGTATATCTATGGGTTTTTGATATACAGCATCCATATGACAAAAATTTTGCAGGCTAGTCACCATTTTTTTTAATCTTTCAGCACCAGTCTTAATGCTAGATAATGATTGAGATAAATCTTTTTCTAAAAAATCAAATTCTATTTCTTCTTTTAATAAACTAATATCTCTAGGAATCTCTGGCAAATCTTGCTCATAAGCAGCAATTAATTTCAGCAAATCCTGACTATAATTAGAAACATAAGTTAAATTACCCCAAATAAAACCCACTGGATCGAGAATTTCATGGGTAATACCATCTACCAAACGTCCTAAACTTGCCATCTTCTCGTTTTGAATGATCTGTACTTGGCTACGTTCGTAACGTATTTGAGTTTCAATCCCCTGTAATAGCCAAGCAGCAAGATGGAGTTCTTGCATATCTAACAAACAATAGGTATTATCTGGATTTTGCACTACGATTGGTTCTGTTAATGCTTGAGGCGATCGCAATAAAGCATCTGTTGGCGAACATCGCTGTAATGCCAAATGCATAGCTTTTAAGACATGAGTATGTGCAGGTAGTTTTAAAATAGGTGTACGGGCATAGCTGTAAATCACACTTAAGGGCTGCTGGAAAAAGAAGTCTTTACTTTGGGAATGAATCAGCAATTCTAGGAACCGGCGACGAGAAATCATCCCATAGTATATTCCTTGTTCCAATAAAATTACTCCCGGTAATTGGCGGTATCTATCCAAGTATTTCCCCAATTCTTCCCCAGTAAAACTAATTTCCACAGCAGAGCTATACATGGGAAGTTCTTCAATCCTAGAATCTAGACCCAAATCTAGATCACTACCTGTAGACAAACATGGTGGTGATATTTGTTCATGAGGTTGATGCAGCATTTTATACTTTTATCTGATATAAGAAAGACAAACAATAAGCTAATATTCTAGCTTTTGTCATATCTGCCACTTAAATAATGCACAAATCAGGTGCAAAAAATACTACAGCAGCAAACAAGTAAACATTTATACTAACTTATCAGCGATTGAGATCGCTACTCTCCCTAGAGTTTCTGCTGCTAGTCTATCTGAAACTTCCCATCAAGCAACTAATCTAGTCAAACTGATGGTACCCATCAGAACTATGAATAGTTGATGAAAATGAGTTAAATAATTAGTGAAACTGTGTTTAAGATAATATAAACTCAACACAAATGCGATAAATATAACTATAAATGATAGAATATCCATTCCTGACATCAAAATATAGTTATTATTCACTTATTAAAGTCCTCCAACAGTCCCTATCTAAATTTGATCCCCATTTCGATAGAATATCTTTGCATAACCTTACAACTCAATTTGGCTTTGCTCTGCGACACACATGAATCAATTAAATAACGGTTTTACTATATTTTTGAGTTTGCTAGTTGAGGCGGTGCCTTTTTTGCTACTGGGAGTTTTATTTTCCAGTTTTCTGTTATTTTTCATCGACGAACGTAAACTGGTGGCGCTCATGCCAAAAAATCCCTTATTGGGTGCATTAGTTGGCAGTATGATCGGTTTTTTGTTTCCTGTATGTGAATGTGGCAATGTCCCAGTAGCACGTAGGTTTTTAATGCAGGGAATACCCACACCAGTAGCCATTGGTTTTTTGTTGGCAGCACCAACAATTAACCCGATTGTAATCTGGGCTACTTGGACAGCCTTTAGGAGTCAGCCAGAAATAGTAGTTTTACGGGTGATTTTATCCTTGATAATCGCCACAATTATAGGCTTTGTGTTTAGTTTTCAAAAGGACTTAAGTCCTATAGTCCAGCCAGCACTGGCTCGATATTTAAAATTTAATCCCCCCACCAAGGTAAAAGCTCAAAATGTGGGGCAAAGTTCTTTCATATCTCAATCTAAAGGTGGCTTGAGTTTGCTGCAATCGGGCAATTATTGGTTCGGTAATACTGGTATCACAGGTTTACCCCAACCCATTAGTAGTACTTTGGGAGCAAATAGCCTAGCAGACTCCATCACCACCAAACCAACAGCAGATAAAATGCAATTGGTTCTAGAAAATAGCATTCAAGAATTAAGAGAATTGGGAGGAGTACTGGTAATCGGAAGTGCCATCGCAGCAGCAATCCAAGTATTAGCTCCCCGTGATCTAATTATTAGCCTTGGTGCTGGCCCAATTACTTCCATTGTGGCTATGCTACTTTTGGCTACAGTTGTATCTATCTGTTCCACAGTAGATGCTTTTTTTGCCCTGTCTTTTGCTTCTACTTTTACTAGTGGTTCTTTATTAGCATTTCTCATATTTGGTCCCATGATTGACCTCAAAGGCATTGGTTTGTTACTATCCATCTTCAAACCCAAAACAGTTTTTTATCTCTTTGCCTTGGCTGGATTACTGACATTTTTGTTCACCTTATTTATTAACTTGCATATCATTTAAAGAATTAGTCATTTTCCTTACTTTGTTCCCTATCTTCCCACAATGACTAATGAGCCATGAAAAACCTCAATTCTCGCGCGAAAATTTACAATCTTTTACTCCCATGGTTAGATGTTTTAGCGATTATAGCCTGGGGAATTTTGATGTTAAAGTACTGGCTTACAGGCAAACTCAGTTTGTTAATTCACCCCAACTATTTTGGGCTAGTTGTGGCAGCCGGTATTGTTTTAATAGTTATTAGTCTTGCTAAAACACAGCAATTGTGGCGACAGCGCCGCCGTCAAACAGAGCCTAGTGCCCAGCATATCTCTCTTTTTCCTCCTGGCTGGGGTAGTGCCTTACTCTTAACTACTGCAATCTTGGGTCTGCTGATTACTCCCCAAGTTTTTGCCAGTCAAAAGGCAATGCAGAGAGGAGTAAATGATTTATTAGGCACATCACGTATTCAACCCCAAGCCTTTACAGCCTCCATTCGTCCAGAAGAGCGATCGCTTGTTGATTGGGTACGCACCCTGAATGTATATCCAGAACCGGATGCATACACCAATCAAAAAGTTAAAGTGCAAGGATTTGTGATTCATCCACTCGAATTAGGACAAGAGTATTTGTTTTTAGCACAATTTGTTCTCACTTGCTGTGCAGCAGATGCTTATCCGATTGGATTACCAGTAAAATTGCCAACATCTCGTCAGGAATATAAACCAGATTCATGGTTAGAAGTAGAAGGAACTATGGAGACAGCGACTTTATCGGAAAAGCGGCAACTTACCATTAATGCTAAATCTTTAAAAAGTATTCCTCAACCCAAGAATCCTTACAGCTATTAAGGAATATTTCTGCGACCTAATTATTGATGACTCATGAATAGTAAAAAGGCTTTTTTACAACCACTGGATCGAATCGCTATCGTCTGTATACTCTTGCTTTGTTTATTGATTGGGCTGTTAATATTACAAGGGGATGTTGTTAAACCCAGTGTCAGAAATTTCAGTTGGGAAAATAAAAAAATTGGAGCAGATGAGGTATCATTTAGCCTTACCTTTAGCCGTCCTATGGATGTTAAAAGTGTGGAGGAAAATCTCGAAATTGAGCCTCCTTTAGCCGGTAAATTTAGTTGGGCTGGACGGCGTATGGTTTATACTCTCTTGACTCCCCCTCCCTACGGCACCGATTATCAAGTACAACTGCAACAGGCAAAGGATAAATTTGCTACCAACGCCGGAAGCAAAAAAGTGATTCAACCTTTTATAGGTAAATTCACTAGCCGCGATCGCGTTATCGCTTATATAGGAGCAGATGCAGAAAACCAAGGTCAGTTAGTTCTCTACAATTTAACCCAGCAGCAAAAACAGATCCTCACCCCAAAAAATTTAGTGATCACGGAATTCAAACCCTATCCTAATCGGGAAAAAATTCTATTTACTGCTCGTTCTACTAGTAATGACGACCTATTATCCGTAAAATTATATACGGTTACTACTGGTGTTTCCACAGAAGAAAATAAAAAAATTGCAGCACCAGGTAAGGTGCAATTAGTTCTAGATAATAAAAAATACCAAATTCTCAAGTTTGACCTATCGGCTGATGGGAACATCATTGTTGTTCAAAGGGGTCATAGAAAAAACCCCAGTGATTTTGGATTGTGGTTTATGCCAGCCACAAGCAATAAATCTGGTAAAAAAGCTGCACTCAAACAACTAAAAAGCGAACCAGGAGGAGACTTTATTATTACTCCAGATAGTAAAGCTGTTGCTGTTGCTCAAGGACAGGGAGCCGCAATTTTACCTTTGCAAACTGATGCTAGTAAACCTTTGGATTTTTTACCCCAATTTGGTTTAGTACAAGCCTTTTCCAAAAATGGAACTCAAGCAGCAATGGTAAAGTTCAATACAGACTACACCCGTGACTTATTTTTAGTTACTAATCAAGGAACCCAAAAACAACTCGTCAAAACCACAGGTTCCATTGTTAACTGCCAATTTGACCCCGCATCACCCACACTTTATTGTTTACTAACACAGTTATTACCAGGAGAGCTTTATCAAGAACAGCCTTATTTAGTTGCAATTAACTTAAAAACAGGAGAACAAAAACCATTAATGATATTACCTGCAGGACAACGCAATGTGCGTATGAGTATATCTCCTGATGGTCTGGGACTATTATTTGATCAAGTTAAAGCACAACAAACAAATAACCAATCATCTTCTAGCAGTGAATTGATCACTGATGATGCTCAACTAATTAATAGTAGTCAGCTGTGGTTAATGCCTTTGTCTAAAACCTCTACAGCCATTAAACCAGAACAACTTCCTTTAGCTGGGTTGCAGCCCCAATGGCTACCTTAATAAGTAATAAGTAATCAATAATAAGTACAACCAGGCTTTAGTCTGTTGTGTAGTATCCTTTTAGAATCCCCGCGCCTTCAGCTAGGGGAGCAGTCAACAGTTCTACTCATATTCCGAAAAATTTGATTAATTGTATGTCTTTATGTTTATCTATAACCACTCATCTATATATTAGACTTATAATAAGTGTTAAGTAAAAATGACACTAAGTAGGTTGGCGTAAAAAATTATCGTTTGGATAAGGCAGGGGGCAGGGAGCAGGGAGCAGGGGGAACAAGGGTTTTAGGCTTATTTACTATTCTTCACATAGTTTGGTTTTATTGTGCCGACTTACTTACTATAGGTTATGGTAATAGTTCCCGCTCCATAATGTGCCTATCTATAGATGAAATAAATCAGAAACAATATCTCAAAAATGCCGTCAGTCATTACACATAACAGAAATATATAAGGACTACTGCTATGACACGCTGGCATCATCATCAATCTAGAACCGCTGCTCTCATGGCAATGGCTATCTCAACTGGTGCCATTGTCCCTGTTTTGCTTCCTTCCCCCGCAACTGCACAAATGTTCCCTGACAGTTTTAGAGGACAGGCTATTAGTTCAGGTGCAGTAATACCCCTAACATACTCAAAAGATAAAATAGTTCTCAGTGCCAAAGAGACAAAATCCCTGGAGTTGGAGATAGCAAATAATATTATTGACAGAAGGGGTAATATTTTAATCGCATCTGGCAGTAAAATTACAGGAGAACTAAAACCAGCAACTTTGAATGGAGAAGAAGGTTCCCAATTTGTGGCAAAAGAGTTAATATCTCCTGATGGTAGACGACAGAGAATAGATGCTGTATCGAATGTCATCACTAAAAAGGAAACTATTAGGAAAGGTTCTGATACTAGTAGAATTTTACAGGGTGCAGCAATTGGTACAGGGGCTGCAGCTTTGATTTCATTAATTACAGGTGACAACAAGATTAATTTGACTGAAATTTTAGCTGGTAGTGGTGTAGGTGCATTAGCAGGTGCAGTATTTAGACGCAGGAAGGTAGAAGTGATCATGATTGAGCCTAACAAAGGGGATTTGGATGTGACTCTACGTTCTAGTTTTGCACTTCCTGATAATAGATATAGATATAGATAAATTGAATACTTTTCTGTAGTGCCATATTCATTTTATTAAACTAAATAAATTTATTAGGGAATGCATTTAATTAGTGATAAATGCCATTGGGGTTTCTATTTTGGGAACCCCTGATTAATTTCTAGATGTATTTAGGTTAAGACATGGCAGAATTATAAAACTTACATGGGTTAGCTTTTGACTTATCCGTAGCGGTATTCAGTTTTTCAATTTATGTATATTTTTCAACAAGTCATCTATTTTAGTTGACTTGATCCTCAAAAAAATTACGGTTAAACGCAAGAATATTTTCATACTCTACAGTTATTAACCATCAGAATAATTTCGTAGTTATCTGCAACTATTTAAATAGTCGTCCGTCTATATAAATGAGGATTATTCATTATAATAACGACATTTAGAAATAGAACAATAAATTAAGATAAGGTGTATAAAAATAACAATACATAGTAATTTTCAGGAAACTTTTTGTTACCAGAAAAGTCCAATAAACTAACAGAAATAAATTGAATTGACCAAAAGGAATTAGATCAATGTTGATGGATAAAAAAATCTACTCTGGATGCGCTACTTTTATGGCTGTGGGTATTACAGTAGGTACTATTGCGCCCTTAATTAATCCTGCTCCCTCATTTGCTCAAACTCGTTTTAACGATGTTCAATCTAATTATTGGGCAGCAGAATTTATTCAAGAATTATCCCAACGCGGTATAATTGCTGGATTCCCTGATGGTAGTTTCCGCCCACAAGAAGCAGTTACCAGGGCGCAATTTGCGGCTATGGTTCGTAAGGCTTTCCAAAAATCTCCAGAACGTCAATCAATTTCTTTTGTAGATGTCTCCAGTAATTACTGGGGATATGGTGCAATCCAAGAAGCATATACCACCGGCTTTTTAACAGGATATCCTGGTAATGTTTTCCGTCCCAACGAAAATATTCCTCGTCAACAGGTATTAGTTGCCCTTGCTAATGGTTTGGATTACACTGCCAATAATGCCGAAGATACCTTGCAGTATTATAATGACTCTTCTGGGATTGCTAGTTATGCTCGCGCTCCCATAGCCGCAGCAACGGAGAAGCAAATTGTAGTCAACTATCCCAATATTAAGTTTCTCAACCCTAACAGAACAGCAACCAGAGCAGATGTAGCAGCTTTTATCTACCAAGCATTAGTTAGTAATAATCAAGCATCAGCGATTAACTCTCCCTATGTGGTTGCTCTGGCTGATACAACCATATCTCAACCCCTTTCAGTGATTATTCCTGAAGGAACTTCTATCCCGGTTAAGTATGACAAAGCGAAAAAGATTCTAGTTACAAAGGATGAAACTGCTCCTTTAACTCTCACCGTATCTCAGAATGTAATTACAGATCAGGGGGATGTGCTCATTCCTGCAGGTAGCCAAGTTGTGGGAGAACTAAAACCTGTCAAAGATAAAGGTGGCTCTCAGTTTGTGGCTGAAAAACTAGTTTTAACCACTGGACAGGAATATAAAATCAACGCTACTTCAGAAGTAATTACCAACACCGAAACCATCAAGAAAGGAACTAGTACTCGGGCGATTATCAGGAATACGGCTTTAGGTGCAGGTGCAGCAGCAGCCGTATCCGCAGTCACTGGCGATCGCGCCATCGCCACGGAAGAAGTTCTTGGTGGTGCAGGTATTGGGGCTTTAGTTGGTCTATTCTTTGGTAGAAAGAAAGTTGATTTAATCGCCATTGACCCCAATACTGACTTACAAATGACCATCGGGCAAAATTTACAGATTTCCTTGCGGTAATTAGGAGTTGGGAGTTGGGAGTTGTTAGTTGTTAGTTGCTAAGTAAGTCGGCACAATAAAACCAAACTATGTGAAGAATAGTAAATACTGTCCGTTCGCTCATTTTTGAACCGAAAATTTAATTAAGCCTTACAAAGCTTATGATCTAGGATATGCCGTCAATTCAGGCATTTTTGGCTCTTACAAGGTTTTAGCCATTTTTATGATTTAGACCTCCCTACGTCTTAAATAGGCGCTTCTGGAGGCTTTTTATTAAAGTTTCAAATATTACTTCTAAATAACCGCTTACTTAGGAATCGCCTTTTTCCTTTTAAATTAAGGCTTTAATTCAACTTAGAGTTTCAAAATAAGCGAACGCCGAGTAAATAAGCCTAAAACCCTTGTTCCCCCTGCTCCCTGCTCCCTGCCCCCTGCCTTATCCAAACGATAATTTTTTACGCCAACCTACTTAGTTGGGAGTTATAAATCATAATCCTTCCTTGACTCCTTCACTCCTTGACTCCTTCACTCTTCTTCCGGGGTAACCAAATTACAAACGTAGTTCCTTGGGCTAATGATGTGATTGAAGACTCCGTAGCAGGGCTAAAAATTTCCATTTCCCCTTGCATTTGCTCTATCAATTGTTTAGCGATCGCTAAACCCAATCCTGTTCCGGGAATAGTAGTTTCAGCCTGAGCACCTCGATAATACCGTTCGCCAATATGTTCTAAATCTTGAGTTGGAATACCTGGACCAGTGTCACTAATTGCTATACCCTGAAAATTAGCTTTTTTTTGTCCAGTCCGAATTAAAATTTTCCCACCAGTAGGAGTATATTTTAAAGCATTATCAATAATGTTATTTAATACTTCCGTTAATGCCTTTTTGTTGACTCTAACTAGTGCTAAAGTTGGGTGAATTTCTGTGATTAATTCCAATCCTCTTTCCTGTGCTATTGCCCTAGCTGATGATAATAAAGGCTCTAATATATCTAGTAAATTACAATCAGTTGTTTCCTCCCCTATTCCTGGTAATAATAACGGTGATTGTCCCTCTTTTTCCACCGTTGCTTCCACAAAAATTTCATTTTCCTCTGGTAGCTTGAGACGAACTAGATCCTCTGGAGTAAGGTCAATTACTTCATCAAACTTTTGGAGTAATTCTTGTAGGCGATCGCTTTCTCTAACAATACTTACCGCAATATCTTGATTAGGTGACTCTGGTCGCAATCGCTTCATTAATAATTTGCCAAAGGTTCGTAATGCTGTTAGAGGATTGCGAAATTGGTGCAATAAATTATCAAGCAAATCCTGCTGCTGCTCTTGGAGGATTTGTTGCTGACGTAGCTGTTGCTGTAACCACATGCGACGTTTATCCAAAATACAGGCGATCGCCAAAGTTTGAGCAACTCGCTCAACTTCACAGCGTTCCTTTTCAGTCCATTGGCGATCTCCCCTAGCAGTTACCAATAAACCCATCATCAACCCTTCATGAATCAAGGGTAAAACTATTTGATCCTCACTGGGTGCAGATTCTGTTTGTGAGTACTGTTTTGTTTGAGGGGGTAACTCAGATTCTTCTAAAGACTCCCTTTCATTTCCTGGTCTTAATAAATTTTGCTTTAACTGAGGTAAACCTAAAGGGTTAAATCCTTGTCTTAAGGTGGCTGTTTCCGGATAAACCACAATAGGTATTAATTGTGGCTCGTTAGTTGGTGCTTCCGCCAATTCTTGTGTTAGATACACAACGCTCAAAGAAGCTCCCAACCCTTGGCTTAATAAAGCCATCTGTTCTCGGCAAAGAGCAATAAACTCAGAACTGGCAGGAATTAACATTGGCAGTGCTATTGCTCACTCAACTAAATATTACTAAGGAAAGATTCCGCAACTACAAAGTAGTTTTTATTGCACGCTTTTCATAATAATTACTCAAAGTCTCAACTTAATATCCGAATTACTTTTTCATCACCTATTTAACTCATTATATTTTTTAGATGTATCAAAACCTTAAAAAACTATTGATTTTTTTTGTTAAAAATTTTATAATATCCACGGATTTTGTAGCTAAAACTACATATTGTAGTTTTCAAGAGGAGGACAATATATTGGCCAGGAGACGGAAACGGAAGAGCCGTCGCCGCCAAGAGGGACGGCGAATCTTGGAGCATGTAGCTCAATTTAGCATTGAAAGTGGTGAAGATAAACCAGTGACAGCAGCGAGAAAATTTATTCAAGCTGAGGGTATATTGCCACCTGCATTGCTACTAGTTAAACGGAATGAACACACTACAGACCGATACTTCTGGGCCGAGAAAGGTCTGTTCGGTGCTCAATATGTAGAAGAGAACCACTTTTTGTTTCCCAGTCTCAGAACACTAGAACCTGATTCAGTACAAGATGTACTGGCTATGGCTAGTCACTGAAACAAGGTACATGGCAATCTTAAATATTGAGTGTAGCTTTTGACAATGCATTAACTGGCAAAATTGCTCAGTTTATTCAAAACTTAATCTTTTTTTTATTTTGCAGCTAATTTGCCATTAGTCGGGTTCTCTTGACTTAATCCCTAGAACCCTGTCAAAGCTTAGTTGGGTATTGATTGATTGCGTATTTGTTTGGGTGATTTTTAATTAAGGGAGAGTTTAGCTATCTCCCTTGATTAAAAATACGGTTGTTATTCTAGCATAAGCATGTCAACCCTAATATAAATTGATTGGCAAGATATAAATATCTAAATAGAAGAGTAGCGCTCGTAAGCTGCTCTCACTCGTAGAGGAGTGCACGGACTTTACCAGAAAATTGGGTCTAAAGCCCTGTCCTTTTAGGACGGCTTTTTGATATGATTGTATTATCTCATATAGAAGATCCAACCATAATATAGAAGATCCAACCATACAGGACGACCCAAATGGGTGAAACACGACAGTTCGCGAAACAATAAAGACAACTCGGTAGGGAACACGAGTATAAACATAGCTGGCGAAATCAACTTTTAAGAATTAATAATTCTGCCATTGACACCACTTATAACTAGTTGTAGTAGATAGATGGTTTCCATCTTCTAAAACTTGTTTTAATTATGGTCATAAGAAGGAAATGTTTAAACTCAATGAAAGAGTTTATGTATGATGAAGCTGGATTTGATAATAGAGATGACTATCCCTATGGTTATAGTCCGCGAGGAGAAAGGTGCCATAGCCTAAAATGTGGAAAGAAAAGAGAAAGAGCAAGTTGGATTAGTGCTTTAAAAGATGGAAAAATTTTTGCTCCTTTAACTTTTGAGGGTTGTTGTAATCGAGATTTATTTGAAGCTTGGTTCTCTCAAAGTTTAATTCCTCAATTGATACCAGGAGATATTATTATTGTTGATAATGCTACTTTTCATAAAGGAGAAAGCATCAGAGAAATTGTTGAAGATGCTGGATGTGAAATCTGGTATTTACCAACTTATTCCCCTGATTTGAACAAAATTGAGAATTGGTGGTCTGTGTTAAAAACTTGGATGAAACAAATGTTTCCAGAGTTTGAAACCGTCCAAGAATGTGTAGATGCTGCTTTCAAAAACTGTCCTAACGTTTTTGCGTAGTGCTATAGAATCACAGATGAGAAAGACTCTCACTGAGAATCAGTAGTTGAGTCTTCCTTTTGAGGTAAAAATTATTCTCTATCAAGAGGTTTATTTACTCATTAAGCATCTTATTGGGCTTTATTGACAACCTTAAGAATAGGGTTTGAGACCGAAGATTTTCGATAAATAAGCAAAAAATTACCAGAAGTGTAACGAGAGGGTGAAAGCCCCACCAGAAAGAGCAACACAGTTGCGTGTTTCGTTCTTTAGACGGGTATGAAGCCCGAGACTGTGGGATTATCCCACAGTCTCTACAGCTAGACTCAAGCAAAGAATTGAGCAATTATATCAACAGTATGGGATTGAGTTTATAGAGACAGAAGAAGCAAAGACCTCAACAGTATCATTTGTTGATGGTGATACATTGCCAAAACACGGTGAAAAATCCGTTGGCAAAGCCGCTCTGAAAGAGCTAGATTGCCAATCTTCTGGTCGTAGAGTAAAACGTGGTTTATGGACCCACAGCAATAAATTTATATATCAATGCAGATGCAAATGGTGCAGCCAATATCATCAGCTCTCTTGAAAAGTTGCTCCTCTTGAGTTCTACACAAGACCGCACTTTCCGCAAGTTAAGCGGAACACTTGGACTTGATTTGAGTGTAGTGTGTAGGGGTTCTTTGACTCATCCCACCCAGATTTATATTTGGGTGACAGCTAATTAGAAGCGAGGTGACGCGGTTTTACCCGTCGTGCAGCATCTTTATCTTTTTAGAATCCCCTCGCCTTCAGGCAGGGGAGCAGTCAAATTAATTACTAATTGGTTTTAACTGTAATGCCCTCTGTAACTCTATGAGTTCATCTCTATGGGCTATTACAGTTATTTTGCTTAGAGAGCCTGTTTGGCTGCTATTAGAAGTCAATTTTAGTAATACTTTCTCCAGCTTTCCTGCTTTTTTCCAATAAAAAAGACCACTCGCAGGGGATATTGCAATTACTCCCAAAAATAGCTGCATGAGACTAGGAAAAAGCGATGACAAAACCAGTGAAAGACAAAGTAAACCAATGGCAGTCAAGATAGTCAAAAAGACCGCTAAAAACCAACTAGGTTGTACAAAACCTTCAAAAGTCACTTGATTTTGTTCTCGGTCTACCGCTGCCACTCGGTAAGACCGCGCTTTAAAATAATCTTGCAGTTGATTCATGAGAGTGGTTTCATCTTGTTCACCTGCAAGTTCTAGCCTTTGTAAACGCTCCTTTGCAGAAGCACGGATAAAAAAGAGTAAACCAATCGCTAACAACAAAGTGAGCAGCAAAGTAGATGGCAGAATAAAAGTACCCATAGCCGATTGTCATTTTGTAAATGGAGGGGACTTATTCATAATAGATTATTCACTAATTTACCCTCCTATTGATGTATTGTTGCCACAAATTAGATAAATTCTCCGCTGTAGTTTGCCACTCTGAGGAAATTTGATACATCCGTCTTGGACGGCCACGCCCTTCGAGTTTTTTCCAATACCCAGTAATTGCACCTTCTTCTTCCAAAAACTTGATCGCACTGTAAAGCACGGTGTCAGAAAGACGATAGGTGGGATATTCAGATTCCAGTTTTTGAATCAACTCTGTGCCATAGGACTCACCATGTATCAAAACGCACAATATATAGCAAACTGCTAATTCCTGACAGAGGTAAGTTGGCGGAGGATTCTCAAAGAATTGATGTATATCCTCTAGTTTCATAGTTGCTGAATAGCTAGAATTATGCATGGGGGTTAAGCCTACAAACCCTATAGTTAAGTATATAGTGCTACACCCTGATTAGAGATTAAATGGTGCTACTTGAGCAAAAATGCTAAGTTGCAAACATTAAACAAGCTTCCACGTTGTTTAATTGTGGAAGTTGATAGTGCTCTTAGGGATGCAAAAAATATATGCCTCCACTAAATGTTATGTGATGTAATGAGGAGCGTTTGGACAGTAACATTACTGCCGTGCTGGTGTCAAGTGATGCCAAGAGGTTGAGAAATGGAAAAAGCTTAAGATACTGTTGAAGACATGTTAAAGGCAATATTAACTTTTTCTTCAAAGCTGAATAAAACTTTCTCAGTCAGTGATTATATCAGTATCAGGATGCAAAAGAGTGAACCAAGATCACACTGTACCGATCACGAAATGTAAGCTCTCCATACAAACCTCGCCAAATGGATGATACAAGGAGGTAAAGTTAGCCTTTGTTTCTTTTATAGAAATGTTACATACAAAACATAAGCATTGTGATTGATGGTTCCTAATAAACTTGTGTTTGAGTAAATTTTTGAGAGTTTTTTTTGTAACTCTCCAAGATAATCTGATAAGTGTGATAGTAAATTGATGAAATTTATCGAGCAGCTAACGAATTAGTAATCAATATGACAGATAGACCCAACACCCAATCTTCTTCTCCCCGGTGGGCAATTGCCAAATTATTCCGTCTTGTAGGTTGGATTAGCTTTTGGACGCAGTTAGTGCTGGGTGTTGTTGCTGCTGGAATTTTTTTAGTGTTTAGGATTCAAAGATCAGGGAGCCAAGCCAGTAATCCAGGAACAGGTTTTGGTATATTTTTTGCTGCTTTAGGATTATTGACCCTAGGAGCTGGTATTTTTTTGGCTTTCCGCTATACCAGGATTGGGAAGCAACTTATATCCTCGAATCCCCAAAATCGTCCCAGTAAAATGCAAACAATTCAAATTTTACGCTTGGGACTAATAGTGAATTTAGTGGGAATGTTGTTGACCTTATTTGGGGCGCAAGCCATTAGTGGTTCCCTATTATTAAAAGCCTTGAGCGTTCCCCAAGGTGCTGTGGGATTTTCTCCAGATCAACTTAGTAAATTAGTGCAGCCAATAGATGTATTGGTTGTACAAGCCAATATAAATACGGTTACAGCCCATTTCGCAGGGGTTGTAGGTTCATTATGGCTATTTAACCGCATTCATAAATCGGAGAAGTCAGGTTGAAGAAGGTAGTCTCGATAATAATTTGTACCACCAATTATCTAAGTAGAATTTTCCTTTCCCCTTGCTCCCCTTCAGATCGCGCCACTTGCTACAAGGCGGCGAAACCGTGCAATGCATTGGCTTACCTGCTCCCTGCTCCCCTATTTAGAAGTCAGAAGGGCAGATAAATATAATTTTTCTATTTTTTCCCGAAATCAACAGCATACCCAGTGAAGATTAATACAAGAAATTGTTGGGTAAAACTGGCCATTAGGATGTGAGATATTCAGGAGTAGTAAGAAGATGAGTACAAAACATGCAGTCAACTTTGGCACTAAGATAATTTTTAGCGGCATCGTGATTGGTTTCTGTGCTTTTCATCTGATTAGCGATCGCACTCCAAAAAATCAGGAACTTTATTTATGTGGTTTGGTTGCTACTCTGGCATATTTACAACCTTCTCCCAAGGCATCTACAGAATGACAAAAATTTTATCCCAACTACGGGAGCAGAAAAATCTATCAGCTGAAATCAATAAATATCTGAGACCATAAGTATTTACACCAACTAAATTAAATAAAATAACCGTAAAAATTTGGCTTTTGAGGTGATACCAAGGCAAAATCGTTATAGACTGATCTGTTGGCAGTAAGATTCTAGGGAACTACACAAAAAAATCTGTGCTGGATATTAAGCAAATAAGGGAAAATCCCCAATTAATTCAGGAAAGGTTAAATCGTCGCGGTGATAACTACGACATTCAACCCCTATTGGAGTGGAATCAAAAACAACGGGAATTGTCAACCCAACGGACTCAACTCCAAACACGCAGCAATGAAATTGCCAAACTCATACCTGGAAAAATTAAATCTGGTTGTGATCCTAAAGGGTCAGAAATTACGGCTTTGCGCTCAGAAGGTAGTTCTGTAAAATCCGAGATTGGAGTCATAGAAGCTCAAGAAAAAGAGATTATTGCTCAAATTGATACACTTTTATTGGCAATACCCAACTTACCTAGTGAATCCACACCCCTAGGTCAGAGCGAAGAAGAAAATATCGAGGTACGCCGTTGGGGTGATGAATATATTCCCCAAAACCCCCATATTCTTCCCCATTGGGAAATTGGCGAAAAATTAGGGATTCTAAATACAGAGCGAGCTGTGAAAATCGCCCAAAGTCGCTTTGTGTCACTCATTGGTGCTGGAGCAGCATTGGAAAGGGCATTAATTCAGTTTATGCTTGATCGCCAAATAGCTGCGGGTTACGTGGAAGTTATGCCACCAGTACTAATCAATACAGAATCTCTGACAGCTACTGGACAATTACCGAAATTCGCAGAAGAAAGCTTTAAATGCGCTGAAGATGACTTGTGGTTATCTCCTACCGCCGAAGTCCCAGTCACAAACCTCTACCGTGATGAAATTTTGCCTGATGATCAATTGCCCATTTACCACTGTGCTTACACTCCTTGTTTTCGACGAGAAGCAGGAAGCTATGGGCGAGATATGCGGGGTTTAATTCGTTTACATCAGTTCAATAAAGTAGAGTTATTGAAATTTGTCCATCCCGATACATCTTTTGAGGAATTGGAAAAATTGACAGGTAATGCGGAAGCAATTTTACAGGCTTTGCAACTGCCTTATCGAGTAATTGAATTATGTACAGGGGATTTAGGTTTTTCGGCTACGAAAACCTATGATTTAGAAGTTTGGCTACCTTCCTCTGGTAAATATCGAGAAATTTCTAGCTGTTCTAATTGTGGAGATTTTCAGGCACGTCGGGGTAATATCCGTTTTAAAGAAAAGGGTAAGAAAGGAACTCAGTTTATACATACTCTCAACGGCTCTGGTTTAGCCGTTGGCAGGACGATGGCAGCTGTTTTGGAAAATTACCAACAAGAGGATGGAACGGTGAGGATACCGGAGGTTTTACAGCCTTATTTAGGAAGGGATATACTTTGATGAATATTTATGGATAACATTGAAGAAGGCAGCTTTGCTGGAGGCAGAAAGCAGAAGGCTCAATGTTCCTGAGTAATTCTGACACCCTACTCCCGTGAAACTAGTCCTAAAATAGAAATAACTATAGCCAAATTATTTTACATTTTTTTCGTCTATGTCAGTTTTAGCAGCGATCGCAGTCTTGGCGGTTTTAATCGTAGTACATGAGTTAGGACACTTCCTTGCTGCCCGTTCTCAAGGTATTCATGTCAACCGCTTTTCTTTAGGCTTTGGTCCAATTCTTTGGAAGTACCAAGGACCTCAAACTGAATATGCCGTCCGGGCTTTTCCTCTGGGAGGTTTTGTCGGTTTCCCTGATGATGACCCAGATAGCGAGATTCCAGCCGATGATCCAAATTTGCTGGGTAATCGCCCAATTTTAGACCGGGCAATAGTTATTAGTGCTGGAGTGATCGCAAATTTAATATTTGCCTATTTGGTACTGGTGATTCAGTTTGGCATTGTTGGCATTCCGGAATTGAAATATCAACCTGGTGTGATTGTTCAACCAGTTAATACCGAACAATCTATCGCTTATCAAGCCGGAATTAAGCAAGGAGATATTATTCTGGCTGTAGGGGGTAAAGAACTGGGAGCCTCTAAAAATGCGATCGAATTACTCAAAACTGAAATAGAAACCCATCCCAACCAATCCGTTGACTTGACAATTCAGCGCCAACAAGAAAGTTTATCTTTACAAGTCACCCCCACATTAAAAGAGGGTAAGGGTCATATTGGTATTGAATTAATACCCAATGCTACCTCTGTTTATCATCGTCCCCAAAAAGTACAGGAAGTTTTTGGCATTGCTGCTAAAAGGTTTCAACAGCTAGTTGTAGGTACATTTCAAGGATTTGGACAATTAATTACCAACTTCCAAGATACTGCCGATAAATTAGCGGGACCTGTAAAAATAGTGGAAGCAGGAGCAAAATTAGCTGCCAATGACAGCACTAATTTGTTATTTTTTGCCGCCATTATCAGCATTAACTTGGCTGTGATTAATATTTTACCCCTACCAGCTTTGGATGGTGGACAATTAGCTTTTCTCTTGATCGAAGGCTTACGTGGTAAACCCTTACCAAATAAAATCCAAGAAAATGTCATGCAAACTGGCTTGGTGCTACTTTTAGGATTGGGAATTTTCTTGATTGTTAAAGACACGTCCCAACTAGAGTGGGTGCAAAAATTATTTCAGTGATTACTAGCCGCAAACAGTTAAGTAAAAAGCAAAGGGCATTAGAAATATTAGTGCGTCTCAAACGTTTGTATCCTGATGCCACTTGCTCTTTAAATTACTCAAGTATTGTGCAACTTTTAGTAGCTACCATTCTCTCTGCCCAGTGTACGGATGAAAGGGTGAATAAAGTTACACCAGAATTATTCCGTCGTTTCCCTGATGCCTCCAGCTTGGGTAATGCTGAATTGACAGAGCTAGAAACCTTGGTGCGTTCCACAGGGTTTTACCGCAATAAAGCCAAAAATATTCAAGCCGCCTGTCGAATGATTGACAAGGAGTTTGGCGGAGAAGTACCTAAAACTATGGAACAGTTATTAAAACTCCCTGGGGTGGCAAGAAAAACAGCTAATGTGGTGCTAGCCCATGGCTATGGGATTAACGTTGGAGTGACTGTAGATACCCATGTCAAACGCCTCAGCCAGCGTTTAGGCTTGACCACACACCAAGACCCCATTCGCATTGAACGGGATTTAATGCAATTATTACCCCAGGCAGATTGGGAAAATTGGTCAATTCGGCTGATTTATCATGGTCGTGCTGTTTGTAAAGCCCGTTCTCCAGAATGTGAAGTTTGTCAGTTGGCTGATTTGTGTCCGTATTTGAGAAAGAAGTAGGGAGTAGGGAGTAGGGAGTAGGGAGTAGGGGGCAGGGGAGCTGACACAAATAAACTTGAGGGCTTTTATCCTTTTCTTTTTTGGTCAAGGAAGTAATGGTGAATAATCTAAATCTAATATCCAAATAAATCTAATATCCAAAATAGTATAGGTATACCAAGAAAAGGAAAAATAGCATAAGATAGAGAATGCTGTCAAAAATTAGTTTTAGGATTTATGGCGAAAAAGAGCATGGTTGAGCGCGAGAAAAAGCGCGTCAAAACAGTGGCGAAGTATGCCGCAAAGCGGGAAGCATTATTAGAAGAATTTAGGAAAGCTGAATCTCCTTTAGACAAGCTGGAAATTCATCGCAAAATTCAAAGATTACCCCGCAATAGTGCTCGCAGCCGCAGCCATAACCGTTGTTGGGTAACAGGTCGTCCCAGAGGTTATTATCGTGACTTTGGATTGTCTCGTAACGTACTGCGGGATTGGGCGCACCAAGGTTTATTACCTGGAGTCGTTAAATCTAGCTGGTAATACTAGAAAGTAATGGGTTATGAGTCATGAGTGATGAGTCATGAGTGATGAACAAAAACTCCTAACTCCCAACTCTCAACTCCCAATTCCCAACTCTTAACTTCTAACTCCTATTGCCCGCAACACTTGTCAAAACCAAGGCTTTCTAAGAGAAGATCGCTAACAGCGTTGGCGATCGCAAATTCTCCATAAAAACTTTGAGAAAAATCAAACGACCTCATTTCTGTGATAATAGCAATTACGAGGGAGCCTAGATCATTCTCTCCCTCCATTCGCTGTCTCATAAAAATTAGAGCAGCACGTTCGGCTATTTCCTGATTAACGTCTTCTGGGATAAATTCTTCATTCAGCCACTGGTGTAAAGATTTTTGTAACCATGTTTTTTCCTGGTCGGGATTAGCTACTGGGGGTAGGGTAATTGATGGAATTGGTTCAGCCATGTTAAATGTTTTTTTATACAGATTAGTTTGAACAGTTAACAATTATCATTTTTTTTGGTTGCTAGCATCAAGTTGTGGCTTCTGGGGGATTTTTTAGCTTCATTTAATTTCTAAAGTATGGATGTTGCCACTATTATTCAAGGCTATGCTCAAGGATATTTTCTCATGGCTGATGAGAATCATCTCTTGGGATGGTATGGTAGTCGCGATCGCACTCTTATCCCTCTAGATGAACGATTTCGCTATCCTAAATCCCTGCGACGAGTTTTGAATCAAGAACGATTTACAGTGGGGGTTAACCGCGATTTTCCATCGGTGGTTGAGGGTTGTGCTAACCGCGAAGAAACTTGGATTTCACCAGAATTAAAAGATATTTATTTGCTACTTAACAAAACTGGTTGGGCATATAGTTTTGAAACTTGGCAAGGGGATGAGTTAGCTGGGGGAATTTTAGGTCTTGTGATTGGCGGCGCTTTTATTGGGGAGTCGATGTTTTACCGTATCCCTGAAGGCTCAAAGGTGGCAATGGTAAAGTTGGTAGAAAGGTTACGTCAACGAAAATTTATATTATTTGATGCTCAAATGATGAATCCCCATTTGGAGAGGTTTGGTGCTTATGGGGTAAATGAACAAGAGTATCAAGATTTACTTTACAAAGCTTTACAGTGTCATTGCTCTTTAAGTTAAATTTTCACCAATAATTCTTTGATGGTACAAGCCCCCGGATTGATCTGTGGAAGAAATCACTTATTACTTAATTACTTGCGCCCAGCGTTATCTAGCTTTTCTCTCCGTCACCAAAGTCAGATTCATCGATTCACCTTTTTGGTTATAAGTGCGAATCATTCTTTGGCGCAGTGTAGGTTCAATTAACCAAGCCAGCTCTAAAAAAAAAGGTTGACCTAATTGTACCTTGAGTGGAGCAGTGGCGGAAGCTCCATCAGGAAGTAATAAAACTTGAACTGGGTTTTGGGGATTGTGCTCAAACAGAATTTGAGAATCCTTGATATTACCAGTAGAAATAATTGTTTGAGTGTCAAAATTGAGAGTTTGCAGCAATTTTCCAGTGCTATCCAACTGCAATTTCATTTTTGTCTCATAGGTCTTAGCAGGACGCGAATCGGGATAGATAGTGACTGCCTCTCCTTGCCATTCTCCCAATAGGTT
The DNA here is from genome assembly GCF_900185595.1 of Calothrix rhizosoleniae SC01. Lineage (GTDB taxonomy): Bacteria > Cyanobacteriota > Cyanobacteriia > Cyanobacteriales > Nostocaceae > Calothrix_A > Calothrix_A rhizosoleniae. Next base: position 2,492 of record NZ_FYBH01000075.1, on the reverse strand, counting down.
CTCTATTTTCAACTGGGGACGTTCTTCTAAGGGAGTACCAGCAAGGTGTTCTCGAATTAGGGTAATTTTACTTAATTGATTATTGATATCAAATAATTGCACTAGGCGTAAACGGCGATTTTCATGGATTAAACTCAATTCACCACCAAATTGAGCTGCTGGACTAAATTGTGTTGGAGCTTGAGAAAAAGCACCGTTGGCAAAAAATAGGGTACCTCCGCCTCTAATGCTTTGGGAAGTAAAATCTACAACAAGATCATTTGATCCTTGACGACAAAGGGTCAACTTTGCCTTTTGGTTTTCATCAAAGCCTTCCAAGGTTAAACGGCTAGGTACATCTTCAAGTAAACTACCTTCAGAGGAAAAAGTAGTAAAGAAACCTTCCCAGATACCGAGATTTTTTAGAAAATATTCCCACTGCGATCGCATAATAATTTTGGATTTTAGACTTTGGATTAATAGTCAAACCTTTGGCAAAGCACTGATACTTCCAATTGACTACCAAATTGGTTCAGTCAAGTTTCTAATTGCCAGGATATTTTCAACTTAGAATGTCGCTCATGATAAGATTAAAATTTTTCACATAAAGTTAAGGTTCCTGAATATCCCAGTAACTGCTGACTTCTGACTCTTGACTACCTTGAGTGAGATATCTAAACTAGCAAAAACCTGGTATCCTACCACCTGTACCAAAATTATGTCCCAACTAGGCTTGTAATTTAACATGGCTAGTACACACCGCCGCGCTAAACTCAGAGGAAAATCCTTTAAAGGAGAAGATTTAACAGGTGTAGACTTCTCCGGTGCAGATATTAGGGGCACAGACTTTTCTGATGCCATTCTGCGGGATGCTAATTTTAGCCATGCAAAAGCAGGGCTACAGCGACGTTGGGCAATTAGTTTATTTCTACTATCCTTACTGCTTTCGACATTTTCTGGGTTGCTCTCTGCAATTGGTGGCTCTTTGATTGGGTTTTTGTTAGTGGATCCCAACCGCCCCCAAGAAAATGTTTATGTGGCTGTCATCAGTTTAATTATGGTATTGATATTCTTTCTGGTGACAGTCCGTAAAGGAGTCGCAACTGCTTGTGTCTTTTTGGGGATAGCTATGGCTGCAACAGTTATAGCGGCTATCAGTTGGGCAGGAATAGTAGCTGTAGCATGGACAGGAGGAGTCCCTACTACCCAAGGAGGAGCAATGGCAACTGCCCAATTAGTGGCTGTAGTAATCACAGGGGCTGTAGGTGTGTTAGCCATTGCCTTTGGTACAGTTGTCATATCTACTACCGCCGCAGTGGCAGGTACCATAGCAGGTTTAATAGTTGTGGCACTGACCATATCAGCAGCTGGAGCAGTGGGGGGAATTGTTTCCGTGACAGCCGCATCCGTCAACATTATCCCCGGAATTATGGCCGCAGGGGTGGCAGTTTTAGTCATTATGATTGCCACTTGGGTTAGTAGTCGTGCCTTATTTGGAGATATTAAACAAAGTTGGATTAATAGTATTGCCCTGGCTATTGCTACAAGATATGCTACCAATTTTCATCGAGCAGATTTAACTGATGCTGATTTTACCCAAGCACGATTGAAAAATACTAACCTCAATCAAGCTATTCTCACTCGTACCTGTTGGTTCCAGGTGAAAAAGCTACATCTTGCCTCAGTCAAAGCAACCTATTTAGAAAATTTACAACTGCGGCAATTACTGATTAATAAAGACTTACACAACCAAATATATGATGGTTGGAATTTACAAGGTGTGAATCTCCAAGGAGCAAATCTTCAGGATGCTAGCTTCATTGGAGCAAATCTTCGGGATTCCAACTTGCAGGATGCAGATATTTCTCGCACCAAACTAGTGCGAACCCAGCTTGATAGAGCTAACTTTAGAGGGGCAAACCTGACTGGGGCATATATTGAAGACTGGCGGATTACCCCAGAGACAAACCTCAATCAGGTTAAATGCGATTACATTTTTATGAGAGTACCCACATCAGAAAATCCCAATCCCTTTCGCCAACCTGCTAATTGGGAAGCAACATTTGCAGCAGGGGAATTTTCCCAGTTTATTAACCCCTTTGCTAATGTGTATAATACCTAGTTCTTCTGGGGAATAATGATTGCGACACATACATTTTTCGTAGGGAACATCCACAATCTTTTGGTATATAAAATTATTTGACTGGTGCCGTGCCCTTACCCATCTGTCGCATTCTTTTTTCAAAATGGTATAAAATCCAAAACTGTTATGAACCAGGATGAGTTATTGGTACTGATAGATCGCGCCGTGGCTGAGGGTTGGCGAGAGTTAGACCTGTCGGGGCAGGAGTTGACTGAGATACCAGAGGCGCTGGCGAAATTAACCAATCTCACCCAGCTTTACCTCAGTTACAACCAAATAAGGGAGATACCAGAGGCGCTGGCGAAATTAACCAATCTCACCCAGCTTGTCCTCAGTTACAACCAAATAAGGGAGATACCAGAGGCGCTCT
>NZ_FYBH01000070.1 GCF_900185595.1 Calothrix rhizosoleniae SC01 | reverse complement strand
CAGAGAGGAATAATACCATTTTGAAAAAAGAATGGCACAGATGGGTAGGGGCACGGCATCCACAATCTTTCAATATATAAAAATATCTTACTGGTGCCGTGCCCTTACGAAGAATTTATATGTTGCAAACATTATTTGAATTGGTCAGGACTTACGCAACGAAGATTTGTCATTGCGACCGAAACGAAGTGTAGGGAAGCAATCCCAGGATTTTTGCGATTACGTTGCTGTCGTTCGTCCGTTCCGGACATGCTACGCAAACGTAATGACGCAGTAACGTTACTTTTGCGTAAGTCCTATTGGTATAAGCTTTTCTATTTATATTCCACCTTATTCACAAGGATGACCATTCCACAAAAAGTTACCAGGAAAAATTAAGTATGGCAGATAAAACCAAAATTACTCCTTTTCAACTTTCTGACGGCACAATCATTAAAGTAGAGGTTACACCTATAGGGGAACAACCTGTTTCTACTGAAACCAGAGTATTTCAAAAAGCAACAAAAATTATTGAATCTATTGCTGAAGATGTTTCAGGTACATTAAAAAATATTAGTCAGACAGTTAAACCAGATAAATTTAGTGTCAAACTTGGTTTGCAAATTGGAGTTGAGTCGGGAGAACTAACCGCTTTAATTGTGAAGGGAACAGGTACAGCTAACCTGGAAATTACGATGGAATGGGTTAAGGAGACAGGGATGTAGGAAGCAGGGAGCAGGGGGAAAGAAAATTCTACTTAGGTAATTTTCACTACCTCCTGCTTTCTCCACTCTAACTTGAAAATAGGGAGTGGGGAATCGGGAATCGGGAATCGGGAAGAGGTGATTTTCATGCTTGGTTGTAGGATTTTTCCGTGGGGGACTGACTTGAAAATAGGGGTTAGGTGTTAGGGGTTGGGGGATAGGGAAGAGTTATTTTCATCCTTGATGGGGACAATTTTTTTTTCATCGGGACTGCCTTTCTTCGGTAAATAATATCCTGGGTGTGGGGGATTAATGACTAACGAAGACAATTTACAACGCTGTACAGTGCGCTTAAATTCTGCCAGTAGTCAGGGAACAGGCTTTTTTGTTGCCCAGAATTGGATTCTTACCTGCGCCCATGTGGTCAAATCTGCGGGAAATAACTCCGTGGAAGTTTTCTGTAAAACAATCAGCCAGAACTACACAGCTGAAGTTACCCAATTATGTGAATATCCGATTGATTTAGCTTTATTGAAATTAAAAGGAGATTCTTTACAACACCCCTGTGTTGAATTGGATAGCACAGAACCTAATATCAATGATAATTTATATACTTTTGGTTATCCCAAGAATGGCGAAGTTGATTATTCCCAAGGGGACTCGGCTAGCTTTAAATATGAAGGAAGAAGTTATAAACAAACAAGTGATTCAAAAGATATTGTTCTCTATAAGTTAAAGCAAGGGCAAGTTATCTCAGGCTTTAGTGGCTCACCTTTATTTAATTTACGAACAGGAAAAGTTTGTGGTGTTGTGCATCTTTCCCGTGACGAAGATAACGATTTAGGGGGGAGGGCAATTGCGGCTCAAGTTATTTGCCAATATTTTCCTGAAATAGCCCAACTTAATCAAGAATTTCATCAGTCAAAGCCCAAAGGGAATAATCCGTTTGAATATGGAACTCCTGTGACTCCCGATAGATTTTATGGGCGGAAAAGAGCGATTTTAGACATTAAAAACCGCATTGGTGCCATTAGTCCTCAATGTATCAATTTGGTAGGATTACGACGTAATGGAAAGTCCTCTCTACTGCGATATATAAGGGAAAGAATCAACGAATTTTGTTCACCAGAACAAAAGCCTTTAGTTGTGAATTTAGATTTATCAAGTGGGAATTTTCATACTCCAGAGGGAATTATTGAGGGCGTAAGGCGAGGAATTAAAAAGCTAAAGGGGAATTATCCTTGGTTAAGAGAAGATAATGAAGATGGCTTTGCGGTAGAAGATGGCTTACATAAGTTAGTAGGTGAAGGATATCGTTTAATTATTTTATTAGATGAATTTGAAGCAATTGCTAGTACAAAATCAAGATTGGAATTGTTTCAGGATTGGGGAGAAGATTGGCGTGCTAAAGCTTCTGCTGGTTTCTTAACAATGGTAATTGCTAGTAAACGCCCTGTTACTGAAGTTTACGAAACTTTGAGTCTAGGTTCTCCTTTTGCCAATATTTTCAGTACCACTATTTTAGGGGCTTTGGAGGAGGAAGCTTGGCAAAATATTATCCAAAAAGGATTTACCTATAATACTGAGCTATTACAATGGGTAGATGGGTTAGCAGGAGGGTTACCCTATTACGTGCAGATGGCGGGAGCGATGTTTTGGCAATATGAGAATCAAGAAATAGCTAAAGAAAATTTGATTTTTCAAGCACAGCCTCGTTTTCAAGAACTTTGGCAAGATTTAACTGAAGATGAACGTTTAGCATTGCGTTATCAGTTGGGAGGGAGTAATTTACCTAGTCCGAACCCAGCAATTGTAGATAGGCTTCAGCGTTATGGATTATTAAGGGATAATGGAGGTTTATTTAGCAGTGCTTTTTTAGAATTTGTGAAAGGTCAAAGATAAAGTCATAAATTAACGATTTAACAATCAAAATTTTCAACAATGGTGCTATTTTTACGGGAGACTTGGGAATTATTTTGGTGGGCAATGTTTTGTCCTGCAAGGCTTCAGCACCGCATGAATGAATGGTCACCCCGAAAAGAAAAAGATGGGCGCACACCAGACACAATTTTTTGGGATATTTTATTTTTTGGGAACTTCCGATTTATTAGCCAGTATCTATTACTATTATTTATTTTGAGTATTCCTCTTGTTTTTTTAATATTCTTGAGTTTAATCAATTATTAGGTTGGTTACAGTTCAATTTTGTAATATTAATTGCCTATGGAACAGGAGTTTTCTTTTTACCTTTAGGACTAATTATCCCCTTGTTGTGGTTGATAGTTTTATTAATTCGTCCCGCTAGCTGGTTGAAAGGCTTAATAGAAGTTACTAAAATTTTACCTCCTTTACCTCAAATAGGGACAGGTTTTGCAGTTTTGGGATTATGTTTATCATTAACTACTTGGTTAATGTTGCAACTGTTAGAAAAGCAAGGTCTTTCACTCGCTCGTAATGTAATGATAATAGGGGCAACAATCAGTGTCATGTTAGGTGCATGGTTAGCAACAGAAAACTTGTTGTTTCTGTTGTTAACCAGTGGGGTAACAGGTTTTTTTCTATTGTCATTGAGAGGAAATATTAATAATAGTGATGATGCGTTCGTAGCTGCGGCAGTCGTGGCGTTCGTAGTGGGGGTAGGAGTGGCGATAGGAGTGGCGTTCGTAGTGGCGTTCGTAATGATGGGAGGAGTGGGGTTCGTAGTGGCGTTCGTAGTGGGGGTAGGAGTGGCGATAGGAGTGGGGGCAGTCGTGGCGGGAGGAGTCGGGGTAGTCGTGGGGGTAGTCGTGGAGGTAGTCATGGGGGTAGTCGTGGAGGGAGAAGTGGGTGAAGGAGTGGGGGTAGTCGTGGCGTTCGTAGCGGGGGTAGTCGTGGCGTTCGTAGTGGCGGGAGGAGTGGCGGGAGGAGTGGTGGGAGGAGTGGCGGTAGGAGGTACTTTACCGCTTCCTTGGTTTTTGGTTTTTGCAGCTTTAATAGTTTTTGCTCTTACACCAGTAAAAAAGAACTGGGTTTTCATTACCACTATAGTAATGTTAATAGCTTTTTCTGCCCAAAATTTAGGATGGCGTTCAGCATTAATTATCCCTGTAACCTTACTCAGCTATTACAGAATTATTGACTATTGTTTCTTTGCTCCTTTCAGTTTTTTTACCTCAATTCTTAATCGCCTCCGTCCTCAACCCTTGCAAAGACTGGATAGCCTACCTCCCTACTCCAGTGAACTTCTATGGCTACCTTTACCTAATCACGATCAGCTTTTAATTTCCACTTTTCGTAGCAACTCTCAACTAGCTTTAGAGATATTTCAATATATTCAAACATTTTCTCTACCCGGCTTTCAAATAACTCTTCAAAATGCCTTACCGCAAATTGTCGCTGACCAACTCCAGAAAATTCAAACTATTGAAGACCTACTCTCTACTTTCAATTTAGATCGTCCTATTTTACCATTCCTAATTTTCCCCTTTTATCATCTTGATTCCGACAGCGACACCCCTAGTCCAGAAACACCTTTACCAAAAGTAAAACCTGAACTTTCTATCCTGATTCCTCGCTTACAAACTATTGTTCGAGATATTCAATCAGCCTTAGAAAATAAAAATATCGCCCTACGAGAACGGGGATTAGAAAGAATCAATAACAATCTTCAACTATTACAATACCAATTACCTTCTCTCGGACTTAAAAGCGAAGCCATCAAACGCTGGACACCCGTACTAGAATGTTGGCACAAGATTGTTAAACTGAAACAAGATGCACAACAAAAATTCTCTCGAAATGAACTAATCAACCCGTTTCAATATGGAAATCCAGTGCGACTTAACCAAAAAGACTTGTTTAAAGGTCGTCAGAAATTTGCAGATGAAGTTGTCCGTCGAATTTTAAATAGTGACCGACCCACTCTTGTATTGCATGGTCCCCGTCGCTGTGGCAAAACTTCATTTTTGTATAATTTGCCCCGCCTGTTTCCTACTGATATTCTGCCTGTATTTGTGGATATGCAAAGTTCCGCCATTACCACCACAGAATCTGATTTTTGCTATGGCTTGGTTCGGGCAATTCATAAAGATTGCCGCAGTCAAGGCGTTAAATTATCAAACAAACCCGAACGTCACGAATTTCAAGCTAGTCCCTACACTACCCTAGAAGATTGGTTAGATGAAGCACTTGAGCAAATCGCAGAAAAGCACATTCTTCTCAATCTTGATGAATTTGAAAAAATCGGTACTGCCATAGAAAACGGTCAAATAACACCACGTTTATTTGACGAACTGCGCCACTTAATTCAACATTATGAACAACTCGGATTTCTCTTTTCTGGTGTGCAAACTTTAGAAGAATTAGGGCCTCATTGGAGTAGCTATTTTATCAGCGTTGTGCCTATAGAAATGCTTTATCTTGAACCAAACGAAGCCGAGGAATTATTGCTTAACCCAGATCCAGCTTTTCAACTACGTTATGATCAAGGCATTGTAGAAGAAATATTAAAACTTACCAATTGTCACCCTTACTGCTTGCAATTACTAGGCTCATCTATGGTGACTCAAGCTAACTTGAACCATACTAATATAATTACTGCCGAACTCCTGGAAGCTGCTATTAATGACGCATTTATTTCCGGTGAACCATACTTTACAAATATTTGGACAGAATTTACTGGAACTAATCCCGAAGAGATGGCAATTGGTCAGGAATTATTATTACAAGTTACCAAGACAAATAATTTAATTCCTATTAATAGCGAAAATGCTGAAAAGGTATTCAACCGCTTATTGCGTTATCATATTTTGCAACAAACTAATGGAGGATATGATTTTGAAATTCCTCTGTTAAAACGATGGGTGAGAGAGAAGGCAGTAAAAGGGTAAAGAATCATTAATTTTCCAGACCACCAATGATACTAAGTTACATTCTGTTGTAGCAGTTCTAGTTAGTGAGATTGCTTCCTTACGCTCCGCTCCAGTCGCAATGACAAAATACTATCTTTGAAAGCAACTTGGTATGAGTAGAAAGCAGAGAACGGAGAACTGAGAAGATTTATTTGTTCACTCCTTCCCTCCTTCACTCCTTCCCTCCTTCCCTCCTTCACTCACAACTCTCTCTTGAAGAAATTTATCAAATGTAATTCGATCCGGTAGAGAAGGTTGTGCGCCTGATTTCATGGCTGCTAAAGCACCCGCAGCAGCTCCCCAAACTACTGCTTGACGTAAGCTCAGTCCAGTGGATAAACCTGCGGCTAAACCCCCATTAAAAGCATCTCCGGCGGCGGTAGTATCCACTGTTTCAATTTTAAATGCTGGTATAAAAAAAGTTTCTTCAGCAGTGGCACAAACAACACCCTTAGCACCCAGTTTGACGATCGCACATTTTACTCCCCTTTGCAATAGAATCCCTGCGGCTTGAGTTGCAGATTCTTCCCCATCAATGGGAAAACCTACCAATTGTTCAGCTTCCACTTCATTAGGGGTAATAATATTTACCAAGGGATACAGTTCATCCGGTAGTTGAGATTGGACGGGTGCGGGGTCTAAAATTACCATTACCCCCGCTTCTCGTGCTGCCTGAGCTGCTGCCAATACGGCAGTTATGGGAATCTCTAATTGCAGCAGTAAGGCTTGAGAACCTGGTAGTAAATGAGCTAAACGTGCCACATCTTGGTTATCAATATTACCATTAGCACCAGGAATGACTATGATTTGATTTTCTCCAGCATCATCAACAGTAATTAAGGCAACACCGGAGCTAACCCTATCATCGATGAATACATCATCAGTTTTCACACCGGCGGCTTTGAGACTATTGACTAGTTCCGAACCAAAACCATGTGCCCCTGCTCTGCCTACCATATAAGTGGGAATACCTAAGCGAGTTGTAGCGACTGCTTGGTTTGCACCTTTACCTCCTGGTGCTTTAAAAAAATGGTGTCCTAGTAGTGTTTCTCCTGGTAGAGGTAATCGAGGGGCTTTGGCGACTAAATCTATATTGATACTACCGAAGACAATTATGCTCATATAAGAAGATTTAGGGTAGTGGCTGTTTTGGAACAGATGCAAATCAAATCTATGATGTTAGTAGAAACCTGAGGTAACTTCCTATGGTGACAACAGCAGTAATTTCACAGCGAGTAACACTGGAAAATATCAGTTGGCATACCTTTGAAACCATTTTAGAAGAAATGGGCGATCGCCGCGCAACTCGATTGGCTTATGACTGTGGAATATTGGAAATTATGACTCCCTTGATGCCCCATGAGTATAATAATCGCCTCCTAGAACACTTAGTTTTTGCTTTAACAGAGGAACTTAATCTCAATATTAAAAGCATTGGTTCGACAACTTGTAAACGTCAAGATTTAGTCAAAGGTGTAGAACCGGATTCTGCATTCTACATCCAGAATGAACCCCTGATGAGAGGCAAAACCAATCTTGACTTAACCCAAGATCCACCCCCAGATTTAGTCATAGAGGTGGATTATTCTAGTGCTTCTGTTGATAGAATGCCAATTTACCAAGCCTTAGGTGTTCCGGAAGTATGGCGCTATCAAGAACCTGTCATACAGATTTATCAATTACAAGCAGGTAAATATGTTCTGTGTAATACCTCGAAGACTTTTGCTAATTTACCACTAACAACACAAATTCCCCAGTTTTTAGCTTCAAGCCTCACAGTTGGGGAAAGGGAAATGATTCGCTCTTTTCGTACTTGGGTGAGAAATCAGTGAACAGTTATCAGTTATCAGTTATCAGTGAATAATTATCAGTATTGGAAAACTTCTTTCCATTGGATAATTGGCAGCATTATTAATACTAAACGTTCAATTCAAAATTTCCAGTTATAGCACTACGTAATTAGGTTAGGAAATTGTTGAAGACCCCAACCTATGAATAGTAAACTTATTACTTATTACTTAGGGTCTGCTGAATAACTGAAAAATGTTGATTTATCAATGCTTTGAGGCTATTTTATTGGGAAATAAGTGTAAGGAAATTAGGATTTTAGGTTTAAAATCCTTGCATCTGTTATTTTTGATGGCAAAAAGAATAGAAATAAAGAGGCTGGAACTACTCCCGACTCCCGACTCCCGACTCCCTACCCTCACCAAAATACTTTTATGCCTAACGGCACGCTCCGCGAACAGCAAGCCCTACTTATTACTTGCGCCTAGCGCCTAGTGCCATAATTAAACCGCCACAGTGTCTGATTAGCATCAAATAAGTGTGACGGTTTAATTACGTATAAAAATTGAATAGATTGAGAAGACTTGAAAACCTGAAGGAAGTAAATTAACTAATGTGGACAAGAATCGCAATAAGATTACTCCTGGTTTTTATGCATCCTAATATTCAGCTAGGCAGGCATGTTTGGCTATGCTTAAAAAACCTCCAAAATAACTCGATGAACTCAAGGCGAAAACACATTCAGAAGGATGCGACGACTATGGAGTTATTGCGAGTACATGGATAGAGCAGGAGGCACTGGCTCTAATCTCAAACTAATTGTTAAAACAATCAACTTGCTTGTGCCTGTTTTAAAATTAGCACTATCCTGAAAATTTACAATCCCCTATTTACCAAAGTTTAATGCACTTTACTGTTCGTAATAATTGATAATTTTTCTTCGTAACAATGAATATGATCCAAGATTTTCGTCCTTCAACCCAAACCCCCCACAGTGGATATCATTGGGATGGGAGCGATCGCCGTTTTTTTGAAGGCTGGTATTATCGCGTTACTTTACCAGCCGAGAAACAAACCTTCGCTTTTATGTATTCCATCGAAGACCCCATTGGTGGTAAACCACATAGTGGTGGTGCAGCCCAAGTACTGGGGCCCAATGATCAGTACTTATGTCGTACTTTCCCTGATGTTAATCAATTTTGGGCAAAAAAAGATACTTTAGCTTTAGGACATTGGCGACAGAAAAATTTAGGGTTTCCTCCTCAATACCTATGTCCTGAAGAATTTGAACGCTACATTGTTGAAGGATATCAAGCCACAGGCACATTAAATCAAGGTATGATTCGTGACCCTGGCACAGGATTTTACTGTCGTTGGCAATATGAAATCCAGCCTATGTATGGTTGGGGAGGTGATGGCAATAGTTGGCAGCAATCAACTGCGGGCTGGTTATCACAAATGCAGATTTTTGAACCAGGGTGGCAAATTTTGATGGCTCATGGCTTGGCTACAGGTTGGATTGACTGGAATGGTAGATTATATGAATTTACCAACGCTCCTGCCTATGGGGAGAAAAATTGGGGTGGTGCTTTCCCTCAAAAATGGTTCTGGGTTAACTGTAACAGCTTTGAAAATCATCCTTACCTAGCCCTGACAGCAGGTGGAGGAAGAAGAGGTGTATTGTGGTGGATGGAATCTGTAGCCATGATTGGCTTACACTACCAAGGGAAGTTTTATGAGTTTGTACCCTGGAATTCCCAAGTAAATTGGCATATTCAGCCTTGGGGTAAATGGCATATGCAGGCTAAAAATCATCAGTATGAGGTGGAGGTGACAGGAACCACTAATTTACCCGGTACACCCTTACGCGCACCTACAGAGACAGGTTTAGCCTTTTGTTGCTCCGATACCATGCAAGGTGAGTTAAATTTACAACTACGAGAATTAAGTGGTAATCAAAAGAAAATTATCCTGAAAGCTCAGAGTTTTCTCTGTGGATTAGAAATAGGTGGCGGTTTTTGGCAAAACTCCTGGCAGTCTGACTAAAACACCTGTTATTATTATCAGTGCTATGTATTTTAGTTGGGGCTGTAGCTCAGTTGGATAGAGCGAGCGCCTCCTAAGCGCTAGGTCGTGCGTTCGAGCCGCACCAGTCCCGTCATCTAATTAAACAAATGAGTGAAAAGCCCTTTATGGATATTCCATTCAGGGGTAATATTATGCAGCAAATACTATTGTTCGGAGATTAATGAATCCCAGGCATTGGTTTTCTATAATCTAGAGCCAGTCAATTTCGTTTTTCTCTCATCTGAAAGCTCAGTTTCTCACTATTAAGTTTTAGTTAAAGTAAGCATATAGAGCCTTGAATAAGCAACTATCAAGACTATATTTTCAGTTTATCCTCCTATCAGTGCCACTATTTGTTTGGTGGGCGTATAAGGAAGTTAAGACTCAGTTTGCCACACCCCAAGCTGTGATTGTGTTAGGCGGTTCTACCAAGTACTTAGAACGGGAAAAATTCACAGCTAAATTTGCCCGTCAACATCCAAAATTGCCAATTTGGATTACTGGAGGAAGTCCCAAACAATATACAGAGCAGGTATTTAAAAAAGCTGGGATTAGTCCCAAGCGATTATATTTAGATTACGAAGCAGTAGATACAGTCACTAATTTTACTACCTTGGTAGATGATTTAGAATCTCGGGGTATTAAAAGTGTTTATTTGATTACTTCCGATTTCCATATGCGTCGCGCCAGAGTTATTGGTGACATTGTTTTAGGTAGTCGGGGGATTTATTTTCAACCAGTATCAGTCCCTTCTGGAAAATCCCCAGAGCCGATTCAAAAAATGGTTCGTGACGGAGCTAGAGCATTAGTTTGGGTCGCAACAGGATTTACAGGTAGTAAGAAAGCAAAGAGTTAGGAGTGAGGGAGTGTGGGAGTGAGGGAGTGATGGAGTGATGGAGTGATGGTTGTTAGTTGTTAGTTGGTGGTTGGTAGTTGAT
>NZ_FYBH01000098.1 GCF_900185595.1 Calothrix rhizosoleniae SC01 | reverse complement strand
ACAGCCGAGATTAAAAATAGTCAAATATTCAGTCAAGCTACCGTAGCTGGAGGCAGTCCCGATGAAAAATAATTTGCACCACCAATTATCTAAGTATAATTTTTCCTTCCCCCTGCTCCCTGCCCCCTTGCTTAGAAGTCAGGAGGGAACAGGTGTTTTCATGCTTGGTTGTGGGATTTTCCTCTGGGGGAATAACTTGAAAATGGGAATTAGGGAGCGATCTTTTCATGTTTGCTTATGAGATTTTGCCGTGATTTAATTTATTCTCTCTCTTGCACCCTGCACCCTAATATCATGTAATCTTAATCTCTCAGTTCATAGGTTGACTGGGTGCTATTTTCTCCAGGGAAATTAGTGCTTCCATGACTGATTTGACAATTGGGGCGGCAACTGTGCCGCCGTAGGCATGAGCACCCTTGGGTTCATCAACTAATGCTAATACTACATAACGAGGTAATTCTACAGGTAGTATACTGACAAAACTGGTTATTCTTGCGTCACTGCGGTAGCCACCAGATTTACTAGCCTTTTGTGCCGTACCTGTTTTCCCAGCAATCCGGTATCCGGGGATTTTGGCAGCTTTCCCAGTTCCATTAGCTACAACTATTTCCATCATTTCCACAACTGTTTGAGCAGTTACAGGGGAAAAAATTTGCCGTGGCTTTGGTAAATTGAGGGAATCATGGATCTGTTTTTTACTATCTATGAGACCTTTAACTACATGGGGAGTAACTAATTTGCCACCATTAGCTAAAGCTCCATGCATTTGGACTAGCTGTAATGGGGTAATGGAAAAACCTTGACCAAATGAGGTGGTGGCAGGCTCAATGGGGGAGTTGATAAATTCTTCTTGAGGTTTGAGTTGACTAGCAACGGCGGAAGGTAAATCTGTTTCTAAACGTTGTCCCAAGCCTATACGCTCTAACCAACCATAGTAAGTAGAAGCATTTAATTTCTGAATAATTTTTACCATCCCCACATTGCTGGAATGTTTTAAAACTTCCGCAATATTAATATTGCCATGACTTTTTAATTCGGCATTTCTAATGGTGTGATCGGTTACTTTAATTGCCCCAGAGTCATTGACAACATCATCAGGTTGTATACTACCTGTTTCCAGAGCGATCGCTACATTTAAAGGCTTAAAAGTGGAACCAGGTTCATATAAATCTGCCACTGTCCAATTTCTAAACAGGGATATATCTGCTTGGGAATATCGGTTAGGGTTGTAGGTTGGCTGGGAAACCATTGCCATAATCGCACCATTCCAAGCATCCATAACAATCACTGCTCCTCTTTTGGCATTAAATTTTTTGATTTGTTTCATCAGAGCAGTACGAGCAGACCTTTGCAGACGGCTATCAATAGTTAATTGCAGTCGCAAATCGTCATCATGGAAAAATCCTTGGGGAGTGTGGTTGGGCATTAATAACCCATTCCCAGTCCTACTAATACGTAAAGTTTTGCTGGAACGTTCTAGTAGCTTTTCTTGGCTATATTCCACCCCCGCTTGACCTCGACGATCACTATTTACATAACCAACAACATCAGCAAATAATTTCTGTTGAGGGTAAAATCGGGAGTATTTTTTGCTCAAATCTAAGCCATCCAAGCGCAAACCATAAATTCGATCTGCAATTTCTTCTGGTAGGCTGGATGCAATTAAAATACCGCTTTTTTGTTTGGCAAATTTTTTTTCTAAATCCCCAGCATTTTTATTAAGAATAGAAGCTAATCGCTTGGCTATATATTCCTTTGATTTGCCAAATAATTTGGGATGGGCATAGAGGGTATAGGCAGGGCGATCTATTGCTACCAGGTGCAAATTCCGATCCAACACTGGGCGACGAAGCATAAACGGTCTAACTGCTACCATTTGTTGCCGCCGCGCCTGTTTTTTCAACTCTGGTCCTCGGACAATTTGTAAATTATACAAATTCAAAGCTAGCCCTAATCCAGAAGTAATTAATAACCCCCAAACTAAAAATAGTCTGGTTTTCATATTGGCAGTTAATTCCGGAACTTCTGAATCAAAAAAAATCCGTAATTTACGTAATTCTGCTTGCCGTTTTTCTATAAATTTTCTGGCAATAAAGTTGCGTTCTTTGATTTTAGTAGATGATTTTTGCATAAATATTTGTATCTTTGTCTTGCCATAAATGTCAAGATTAAATCTCAATCAGCTCAGCTGTTGTGCGTTTTTAATGCATAACAGCAATTCAGAAGTCAGAAGTGACGGAAATTGTAGCCATTAACCAATACCAAATGAATATACAAGTTAAATGCGTAGCAGCTAGCAGCTTAGTACAGTTAATAACCCAGTGAAGATGGGAGTGAAGGCTGTGTTTGAGGCTGGGCTATATTCCCATAGGAATTTTGATTAACTTCCAATTGTGCTTCTGGGAGAAAAATTGTTTTTTTGGGATTTGGGGATAACAATCCAGCATTGGGTTTTGCTGCTTCTTGAGCCATTTTGTTTTTTAAAACCTCATTAGTTTTCGTCAACTGTCGCTCATCCCGTTGTAATTCTTGTAGCTTTTGGTAATTTTGACCCCAAAGTTTTTGGGAATATACAGTCCAACCATAAACCACTAGAACTGCAACTACTAATAAAAATGTCCCCAAGCAAGAATAATGGTATAGATTATAAAAGCGTAGTAACCACCTGGGTATTGTGGTATTAGAAGGAGATAATCTGGGAAGAGATGCAATTTGTTGTTGGTTTGTTCCCAGGGTTGATTGCTCTGGGACTAGTTGACGTTTTGGCGATGCTGGAACTGTAATTTTTGTTCTTTGTTTACCTATTATCCGTTGCCTAGGGGTGAATAATTGTTTTTGGCTAGGTAACTGTGTAGTGGGTAAAGCACGGCGATGATTCACAGACTTAGGTGGTAACTTTCTTGACCCCTTATTTAATTTTGATTGGATTAAATCTGACTGTAACTGTTTGCGTCTTGCTCTAGTATTCTGTCGATGTGTAGTAGCCATAATTTTTGTAAAATAAAAGGTAATTGTAATTCAGATTACAGAATTTGGTGCAAAGCCCACAGTATTAATCGGTGGAATACAGTGCAATGCGACAAGGCTTATAAATCCCGGACACACACCTCCGGCGACAGCCCCTCCTGAATATGACTGCATATAAAACTAGCAAAAAATATTGATCGCTAGTCGTCTGGCTAAAAATGTGACTTCCAGGTATTTTAAAATTCATCAAGACTAATTAACTAAAAAAGTTAGATGACTATTGATATATCTAGATTTTTAGCCTTAGAAGGGCATCTCAATTTTTATGTAATTTATAGCAATAAAATATATGAATTACAAATGAAATTAGTCAAAATGTTTACTTCTTGTTCCCGTATCATTCTGTGCTGCGATCGCTTATAATTTAATTAATATGGATCAAATTTCGGCAATTCCAAAAATCCACAGCCAAAAATAGTCCCCTAGAGGGAAATCCCACAATCAAGCATATTAGCGCAGCTTAATGCCGAGCAATGAAGACCTCTGACGGGCTGCCAACTGCTGAATCCCTACTTTTAAGTCAATAAGCTTTATCTAGTTTATTTTTTTGGTCACAAAAAGCTACAAATAAGGTATGTTATTCAACAGATAAAAATTTTTTCGATCACAAAGTAAAAATAAAGAGGAGCTATGAAATTTAAAATCTTTGGTTTTACCCTAGCACTTACTTTTGCTACTGTTCTAGGAGCTTGTGCACCGCCAACTCCCCCAGCTAGTACTGAAGAAACTACTAAACCAGCCACTACAGGTGAGCCTGCTGATACTGGTAAAAAATCCCCTGCTCCTAAGAAACCTTAGGTTAGGGTTAAAATTAAGCCTTGTTAAGGTGCTCCTCACAACACTCTACGATATGGAAATTTTATTTCCACACATTTTTGGATGAAGTTGTTTTCAAACTCTCCGGTAATTCTATTCACTTTCCTCGCAGGCGATTGCATTTAGCTTTTACCTGCGATTCTTTCTGATAGGGGAACTGCTTGCTACACAGACAATGAAGCAAATCGGATTTGTGTTTTTAACTGCCATTATAACTACCCTGGTGTTGCTCTCCAGTCATTGGCAGCAATTAACAATGGCATTACCAGCAGCAGCAGATATTCCAGAGGAAATATTGCGGACAGAAATTATCACCGCAGCTAGATCCCCTATTGATGGGAAACTTTTGACTGCTGCCGAGTATGCGGAATTACAAGCAAAATTACAAACCGCTCCACCACCAAAATTAAATACAAGGGTGCGGGAAAACATTTTTTTACTACGTTTGCGGAAGTTATTATTCACAATTTTCCCATTTTTGAATTGACACTCACGCTATTTAATGCATTCAAGAATTAATCCTTGACTAAAAATATTTGCCCACAAAATATTCGATATTTATATTCAATTGGCGATCGCATTGTTACTCAGTGCTGATTCTGGGTTAAGATTGCGAAGATGACAAAATTTGCAAATAAACGTAAAGATTATATATAGATATATAACAAACACAAGCAGATTTAATTTAACCACTTTACATTCAAGTAGGTAGCTCCATGTCTATAAGTACGATCGCTCCCGAACAGGTTAACCGTATAGTTTGGAATCAGCATCACGATCCCTTTGAAATTCTGGGTTCTCATCTCATAGAAAACAATGAAAAAACTGTTTGGGCGGTTCGAGCCTACTTACCAAATGCCAGTGCTGTATGGGTAGTTCTACCAGAGGAACGTCAGGAATATGCAATGCAAGCCATACACGATCCTCACTTTTTTGAATGTACTATTGAAACAAAAGAACTTAATAACTATCAGTTACGAATTAAGGAAGGAGAACGGGAATTAGTCATTTATGACCCTTATGCCTTTAATTCCGGTCGTCTAACAGAATTTGATTTACATTTGTTTGGTGAGGGGAATCATCACCGGATTTATGAGAAATTGGGAGCGCATCCCATAGAAATAGATGGTGTTAAAGGGGTATATTTTGCTGTTTGGGCACCAAATGCGCGGAATGTTTCCTTGTTGGGGGATTTTAACCACTGGGATGGACGCAAACACCAAATGCGTAAAGGGTCAACAGGAATTTGGGAATTATTTATTCCTTCCCTAGGTGTGGGCGAACATTATAAATACGAAATCAAAAATTACGAAGGTCATATTTACGAAAAATCAGATCCCTACGGTTTTCAACAGGAAGTTCGCCCCAAAACAGCATCAATTGTCAGCGACTTAGATTCCTATTCCTGGAAAGATTCAGAATGGATGGAAAAACGTCGTCACAGTGACCCTCTGAGCCAACCCATCTCTGTTTACGAGCTTCATCTAGGTTCTTGGTTACACGCTTCTAGTGGCGAACCAGCGAAATTACCCAATGGAGAAACAGAGCCAGTAGTAACAGTTTCCGAACTGAATACAGCAGCTCGCTTTCTCACATATCGTGAATTGGTAGATTCACTGATTCCCTATGTCAAGGACTTAGGATATACCCACATTGAATTGTTACCCATCGCTGAACATCCTTTTGATGGTTCTTGGGGTTATCAAGTCACCGGCTACTTTGCTCCCACTTCCCGTTATGGTAGCCCAGAAGACTTAATGTATTTTATTGACCAATGTCACCAAAATGATATTGGCGTAATTGTAGATTGGGTTCCTGGTCATTTTCCTAAAGATGGGCATGGTTTAGCCTTCTTTGATGGTAGCCATCTTTACGAACATGCCGACCCCCGCAAAGGTGAGCATAAGGAATGGGGAACCCTAGTCTTTAATTATTCCCGCCATGAAGTGCGGAATTTCCTGGTATCCAATGCCCTATTTTGGTTTGACAAATACCATATCGATGGGATTCGGGTGGATGCAGTGGCTTCTATGCTCTATCTTGACTACTGTCGCGAAGAAGGGGAATGGCTAACCAATGATTATGGTGGTAGGGAAAATATAGAAGCAGCAGACTTTCTGCGTCAAGTTAATCACCTTATCTTTAGTTATTTTCCCGGTATCCTTTCCATCGCTGAAGAATCTACATCTTGGCCTATGGTATCTTGGCCTACCTATACTGGGGGACTAGGCTTTAACCTCAAGTGGAACATGGGATGGATGCACGATATGCTGGACTACTTCAGCATGGATCCTTGGTTCCGCCAGTTCCACCAGAATAATCTTACCTTTAGTATGTGGTATCACCACAGCGAAAACTTCATGCTGGCACTCTCCCATGATGAAGTGGTACATGGTAAGAGCAATATCATTGGTAAAATGCCTGGGGATAGATGGCAGAAATTTGCTAATGTCCGTTGTCTGTTTGCTTATATGTTTGCCCATCCTGGTAAGAAAACCATGTTCATGAGTATGGAATTTGGGCAATGGAGTGAGTGGAATGTCTGGGCGGATTTGGAGTGGCATTTATTACAGCATGAGCCCCACGCACAACTGAAAGAGTTTTTTAAAGATTTGAATCATCTTTATCGTTCTGAATCTACTTTATATTCCCAAGATTTTGCTGAAGAAGGATTTGAGTGGATTGATTGTAACGATAATAGCCATAGTGTTGCGTCCTTTATTCGTAGGGATAAAGATACCAATGGTTTTGTCGCTGTAGTATGTAACTTTACTCCTCAACCCCACTCTCACTATCGGATTGGCGTACCAGAGCCAGGTTTTTATACTGAGATGTTCAATAGTGATGCTCGCCAATATGGTGGTAGCAACATGGGTAATTTAGGGGGTAAGTGGACTGATGATTGGTCATTCCATAATCGTCCCTATTCCCTGGATTTATGTTTACCACCCTTGGGTGTGTTGATTTTGAAGTTAGATCGAGAAAAAACCGCAGAAGTACAGCAGACATCTTAGGACGAAGATTTAATTAAACCTCAACCCAACCTACTTTTTAGCTATAGGTTGGGTTGAGTAATAAAATCCTACACCTGCCATTTTTCTTTGATCAATAGTAATCGTAACGTTGCTCTATTATCCATATCTGCTTATTTGTCAGTAGTAGTCTTTTTTGATAGGATATTGGTTTTCCAAATCAATTTCTCACTTCATAGCAGCTGATTATGGTTCGCTAATTTAATCCCAATGATGGTAAAAGTAACTTGTTATTGATGATTATGTTTTTGCCTGACCTTTTGCGATCGCTAATACTAAGTTACATTCTGTTGTGGTGGTTCTAGTTGGTGAGATTGCTTCCTTACACTCTGCGACCTTCGCAATGACATGCGGGCTATTTTTGAAAGTAATTTGGTATAAACTGCAATCTAAGGTATAACAGTCTACTTAATATTATCCTTCAAAATCCTAGATAAATATATAGAATGTCATAAAATGTTGCTTATAGCCTAGAATTAATACCTAAATCTCAGACTCGCAATCCAGAAATTGAATCGATCAGCATGATGTTACTGACCGAACTTCAACAGGGCTATTCAGGTAACAGACTTTACAGGCACAACACCGAAAGCATATAGAGCAAGTTAAATAGGGCTTGCTGTTCGCGGAGCGTGCCGTTAGGCATAAAAGTCTTTTGGTGAGGGTAGGGAGTAGGGAGTAGTTCGGTGCCTCTTTAGTTCTATTCTATTAGACAGGAAAAATAACAGATGCAAGGATTTTAAACCTAAAATCCTAATTTCCTTGCACGTCCTTCCCCAATAAAATAGCCTCAAAGCATTGATAAATTAATATTTTTCAGTTATTCAGTAGACCCTAAATAACCATGCTTTTTTTGTAAGGTTGAAAGTATAACAGGTTTTTCCTTTCTCCCCAGGATTCGCAACCATTTTCCACCCTACTCACGTTAAATTACAGAGCCACAGTTGGCGATGATTACCTACTGTGGCTCAAAAAGTAAAATATTTAATTCGTTATAGGTGGTTCTGTATATGTGCCCATACTAGCAACAAAAAAATGTATGCAAAGGAAGTTTATAGACTCTTGAATCAAGCTTCACAATAAACGTAAAACTACCTATAGTAATTGCACTAATCTCAGAAATTCACAAAGCTAAAACCTAGCTATTTTCACGTACTTTTACAGCCAAAAAATTAAAGTAAAGCTGCTGTAACTAATTCTCGTACCTCAACAGCTGAATCTGCTTGTAATGCAGCTTGAGCGATCGCTTGAGTTTGGGGTAATGCTAATTGTGCGATCGCTTGTTTTAATCTGGGAATCCCTGGAGCATTTAAACTCACCTCATCTACTCCCAATCCCAATAAAATTGGTGCTGCTAAGGGTTCTGATGCTAATTCCCCACACAATCCCACCCAAATCCCGGCTTGATGGGCTGCTTGGATTGTTTGCTGAATTGTTCGCAAGACCGATGGATGGAAAGGGTCGGCTAAATTTGCTACTAAAGGATTCGTGCGATCGCTAGCCATGACATACTGGCTAAGGTCGTTAGTACCAATACTGAAAAAGTCTACTTCTGTGGCTAATTTATCGGCTATGGCAGTTGCTGATGGTACTTCTACCATTATCCCCACTTCCATCCCTGTATCAAAGGGAATATGTGCTTGGTACAATTCTGCTTGCACTTCTGCCAGAATTGCCTTGGCTGCTTGAATTTCTGCCATAGTTGCAATCATGGGAAACATGACTTTAATTTGCTGTCCTGCACTGGCTCTGAAAATAGCCTTTAATTGGGTTTTCCAGATTTGCAGGTGTTGTAAACAGAAACGAATTCCCCGCATACCTAGAAAAGGGTTAGTTTCTGGAGGTAAATCTACATAGGGTAATGGCTTATCTCCCCCTACATCCAAGGTGCGAATAATTAAGGGACGATTCCCCAAAGTTTGGGCGATCGCTTGGTAAACTGCTAGTTGTTCTGTCTCTGAAGGTGGGGTAGTTCTATCCATATACAGGAACTCGGTGCGGAATAATCCCACACCCTCAGCCCCAAAATCTAAAGCAGACTGAACATCATTAATACTGACAATATTCGCAAATACACTGATACGAGTACCGTCGATGGTTGTAGCTGGCTGATGGGCAATGGTTAGTGCTTGCTGTTGGGCTAATTGTTGGTTCTTCTGCCTGTTCTGTAAGCAGTTGATCGTTTCCTCATCTGGCTCTACCCATACCATACCAGTTCCCCCATCCATTGCGATCGCAGTTCCATCTGCTAAATGTAAAATTGATGGCGGTAAGCCCACAACTGCGGGAATACCCAAGGAACGGGCAATAATAGCGGTATGGGAGGTAGCACTACCAGCAGTAATACAAATTCCCAACACCAGATTGGGGTCTAAACTCGCTGTATCCGAAGGTGTGAGGTCATTTGCTACCACAATAGCAGGTTGAGAGATATCCAACTTGGCAATCGGTTTTCCCAGTAATAAACGTAATACCCTTTGACCCACATCCACTACGTCAGCTACCCGTTCTTGCAAGTAAGAATCTTCCAATTGATGGTAGTTAGCTGCTACTTCATCAATTACTGTTTGCCAAGCATTTCCAGCCTGTAAATGCCCTGTAAATATATACCTGTGAGCCGTCTCCATCACCATTGGATCTTGCAACAACAGCAAATGAGCGTCAAAAATCCCAGCCTCAGCATCACCAATTTGAGTATCAGCATGGGATAGGAGAGTTTGAATTTCTTGCTGTGCCAATCCTAATGCCTTGTGTAATTTTTGCCACTCTATTTCTGGATTATCTGCGAGTGATTGGGGAATATCTACGGAAGTACTGCAATCCACAGCCAACGGGACTTTCAGAAAGTTACTCATAGGAGCGATCGCCACACCTCTAGAAGCCGGAATCCCTTGTAGAGATGGGGATACAGATCCTAAGAGACTAGAGGGAACGGGGGAAGAGACAGGAGTGAAATCATCTCCACCACTTTGTGGTATCTCCTCCAGAGAGGCTGCGCCAACGGCAGTCGTTCCTGGGAGAAAACCGTCTACAACGCTGGCTCCCCAAGACCGCGCTGTCTCACCAAAATTACTTTCCACTAATGTTCGTAACGCCAATAAAGCTGCATCAGCATCAATTCCATCAGCAGCGATCGCTAATTTATCCCCCTGATGTACCCCTAAGGTGGTAACTTGATTAATACTATCACCACGGACAAAATCTGAGTTCTTAGTTAAATTGCGCACCCAAATTTGACTTTGAAATTTTCCCGATGTGGTGACAAATTTAGCTGCTGGACGGGCATGTAAACCCAAATAATTACGGACAAAAACATGTATCTCTTTCGCTTGTTTTATTTCCGATTTATTCTCTAACTTGAAAATGGGGAGTGGGGAATCAGGAGTAGGGATTCGGTCAGAGGCATTTTCATACTTGATTGTGTGCAAAGGTTCATGAGGGACTGACTCCAGAGAACTAGGGGTAGAACCCAATTGAGTTGCTTTAGCTGTTAAGGCTGCTTGTGCTTCAGCCATCACCTGGTGTATATCCTGACCAGATGCAGCCGCCACCACTGCTGCGATTGTTCCTTCCACCAGAGGTGCTGCACACAAATGCATATTTTGGCGTTGCTCATCTGGGAAAAACTCCAGAGCCATTTCTGCACTCATCACAGCACTACCCAAATCCATTAACACCAACACCCCATCATCACTATACACAGATGCGATCGCCTGATAAACCTGCATCGTATCAGTTCCCAGGGGATTTTCGGGGTCATCAATACCAGCTGCAATTGCAACAGCCACCTCACCTTGAACCATCTGGAGAGATAATTCTCGTACACCTTCAGCTAGCTGTTTACTATGGGAAACAATAATAATTCCAACCACCGTAACACCATCAACTTCGAGTGGGATTTCTACAGTTATAGTACTACGCAATTAAGGCGCGGAAATTGTTGAATCACCAAACTGACACACAACACACTTAACTTATTACTTGGATGTAGACCTGTGAGAATTACCTTAACAGGACTATATGATGGGACAATGAAAAACATAATTTAATATTCATCAAATTGCTTCCAGCCAAAGGAAAATTGACCAAAGAGTAAAAGGATACAAGCCCCGAACTTTAGACATGGGGTCAATCCAAAATCCAAAATCCAAAATCCAAAATCCAAAATCCAAAATTGTTTGACCCATGTGGAAACGAATTACTTTAATTTTATTTTTAGTTTTGACCTTCAGCTTGACTAATGCTGGGGTGGCTACTGCGGCTGGATTGAACAGTTTTGTAGATACTAAAGATGGCTACCAATTCTTGTATCCCAATGGTTGGTTACAAGTAAAAGTAGCCAATGGTCCTGATGTTGTCTTCCATGACTTCATTGAAGCGACAGAAAATATCTCAGTGGTCATTAGTCCAGTTCCAGAAGGTAAAAA
The DNA here is from genome assembly GCF_900185595.1 of Calothrix rhizosoleniae SC01. Lineage (GTDB taxonomy): Bacteria > Cyanobacteriota > Cyanobacteriia > Cyanobacteriales > Nostocaceae > Calothrix_A > Calothrix_A rhizosoleniae. The sequence continues at coordinate 528 of NZ_FYBH01000098.1, read as the reverse complement.
CTTGACTGAGCTAGGTACACCCACAGAAATAGGATATAAGTTAGGGAAAAATGCCCTTGCACCAGAAGGCTCAGGGAGAACAGCAGAATTAGTTAATGCTGAAGAGAAGGAAGTCAAGGACAAACAATACTACATATTGGAGTATGCAGTCAAATTACCTAATGGTAAAAAAAGACATAATATGGCTAGTATTACCACTAGTCGAGGTAAGCTGTTTACTTTCAATGCCTCTGTTGCTGAAAGACGGTGGCGTAGGGTAAAAGGACTTATTCAAGATTCTGTAAATTCTTTTGAAGTGTATTAAGATGTGTCCATTTTGAGCAAATTAAAGACTAGAAGCCTAGAAATATACAGTAATTTAGGCTGAAAGCCTGACAAAATCATTACAGCCTGCTCTATGCAGGCTTTTTTGTGTCGGTGTACCATTTTAGATTTTGGATTGTGAAAGATTTGCTACATAAGCTTTTCAAATTGGTATAAATACATATCTTTCAACTTTTCATAACTAAGTTGCATTCTTGTTGTAGT